>JAPYTO010000001.1 GCA_029941865.1 Fuerstiella sp.
GACTGTCCAGCATCGTCCGCCGGGTCCTGCGTGAAACTCCGTGAGGGTCGCTGAGATACAACACAGGTTCGCTGCCTGAACGAAACTTGACGCCCTGATATCGTGACGGCAGGAAACCGGACCCCCAGTAGTATTCGTACAATGGCTGGTCACTGGGCCTCTGCATTTTTGAAACCAGCACGATGTAATCCGGCAGGTTACGATTTTCGGAACCGAGCCCGTAGCTGGCCCACGCTCCGACGGATGGGCGACCGGGAATCTGATTGCCCGTCAGCATGAACGTCATTGCCGGCGCATGGTTGATGTATTCCGTGTACATCGATTTCACAAAACACAGTTCGTCGGCGACGGCCCCGATATGAGGCAGCCATTCACCGACTGCGGCGCCACTGTGTCCGTATTGGCGGAACCTTGCCCGGGGCCCCATGACGATCTGTTTTTGGCTGGCCGTCATCGAGGTCAAGCGCTGACCATTGCGAATGGAATCCGGCAGCAGAGTACCCTCCAGCTTCGCCAGGCCGGGTTTCCAATCGAACAGCTCAATCTGCGACGGCCCACCCGACTGAGTGAGATAAATGACTCGTTTTGCTTTGGCAGGAAAGTGAGTCCCGATCAGACTGTCACGGTCTCCGGACGCCGAGCCTTCGGCATTCAACGCATTCAAAGCGATGGCGCCGAGACCGAAGCCGGTGCCACGTCCAAGAAAGTGACGGCGTGTTGACTGAAGGATGTCGTTTGTTTGATGATGCATAGCAGTTCTGCGGATTCGGCTCACTCGTGTGTGATTGCCTCATCAAGATTCAGGATCGTGCTGGCCAGTATCATATACGCAGCGACTTGACGGGGATCCTTCGTATCCGTATCGACGACTGACTGCCCAACAGAGATCACGGCTTCGGCGGCGTTCAGGTCCTCTTTGTACTCGTCGAGATGTTTGTGTAGTTGGTGAGACAACACCGCAAGCTCATTCGTGGTTGGCTGACGCAACAGCACCCCTTCGAAAATGTCGCGGATACGATCGTCCATCGCCTTATGCCGGCTGATGGCAGAGTCAGCGAGCATTTTTGCCGCTTCAGCGAACGACTCGTCGTTCATTAGTGTCAGGGCCTGCAGAGGCGTATTCGTGCGCACGCTGCGGACCTCGCAGACACGCCGCTTGGAGGCGTCAAACATTCCGGTCGGCCCGACAGAGCGTCTCCAGAATGTGTAGATGCTGCGACGATAAAGATCCGAACCAACGCTGGCTTCGTAGCGAAATCGGCCCATCGTGGCGTCCAACCAGGCTCCGACCGGCTGAAAAGGAAACACGGGCGGGCCGCCGATTCGTTCTGACAGAAGTCCACTGGACGCCAGTGCTGCGTCGCGGATCATCCAACTGGGCAGTCGAAATCGGGTCGCTCGCGCCAGTTGCCGATTGTTCGGATCCAGCAACAGCTGTTCCGGCGTTGCGTTCGAACTCTGCCGATAGGTCGCACTGGTGACGATGAGTCGTTGCATATGTTTGACGTCCCAGCCGGATTCCATGAATTCCGCCGCCAGCCAGTCCAGCAGTTTCGGATGCGTTGGCGGTTCTCCCTGCGTTCCGAAATCACCGGGCGTGCGCACGAGTCCGTAGCCGAAGTACATTTGCCAATATCGATTCACGGCAACACGCGCCGTCAAAGGATTGTCCCGACTGACAAGCCACTGCGCCAATGCAAGGCGATTGCCGGGGACGGAATCTGCCACGGAGATCGCAGTCAGTGTGGCGGGCACAACATGGTCCCCCTTATTGTTCCAGACACCGCGAACAAGGATGTGCATATCGCGAGGACGATCACGTTTCTTCAGCACGGTAACGCTTTGCGCTTTAGTTGCGGCATCGTAGGTCCTTTTGCGTCGCTTCCCTTTTTCCACAGCGTCTAAAGCCGCACGCATGGAAGGTCGGTCGGCAAGGAATTGAGCTTCCAGCAGTTTGCGCAGATCGGCGGGAACGTCGTTTTTCCGGCTGACAGCAGAAGTGAATCGATACGTTGCTCGGTGTTTTGAATCGATGGAAACAGTGGCTTGCCATGACGCCAAACGTTCCAGTGGCGTCCTGTCCAGCGCCTTCGCTGCGGGACCGGCCTCATCGGTGAATTCCAGCGTGAATCGCTGCAGGTTCGAGTAACCGCGCAACGACCGCTGCCGAAGTTCGACCACCAGACTCTCGCCAGCGGTCAGGACAATCGGTTCCGCAAAAACGAATGCAGCAATCTTGCGTTCGTCAGCCCTGCTGCCGGTCGTCATCCAGCCACTGCGCGGATCATCGTCCAGGACGGTGTTGACAGGTCCATAGATGCGACCGCTTTTTGCTGCTTCGTACGTCGCGACGGCTTCGCTGATTGCGACGTCACCTTCCCGAGTCCCGTCGGCTGAACGCCTGCGGACCTTCAGGTTGGTCAGAATGATGTGCCCGTCCTTAAAACGTGACAGATTTCCGTTGGCACTCGGTGAGGGCAGCACGGTGAGCCGCATACCGGTCACGCGCCGCAACTGCGGAGCGACGGTGATCAGATAATCGACGTGTCTCGGATCCTGCCCCGAGACGCTGAAAATGAGATCCTGCTGCTGCAGGCTTGTTCCGCCGGTTGTATTGATGCGAGTTGCGGCAACGGATTTCCACGAAGAGTAGCCTTCCGCTGCTGCGGAAATGCGTCTTTCCTGTTCCGCCAACCATTCGTCAAAACCCTGCAGCTCTTCTTCGCGAACCCGCTGCAGACGCGATTCAACCTGTTTCAACCAGGCGACGCTGTCTTTGAGACCATCCGCGACGTACGGCGACTGATACTTCAGGAACGGACCGGCGCCGCCGCCAGCCTTGCCGTTTTCGTCGATGCTGTTGAAGAATGCATTCAACTGATAGTACTCTGTCTGTGAAATCGGATCGTACTTGTGGCTGTGGCACTGAGCACACCCCAGCGTTAAACCAAGCCAGACAGTACCGATGGTGTTGACTCGATCAATGACGTATTCCGTGCGTGATTCTTCCGGGTCGCGACCACCTTCACCGTTGTGCATATGATTGCGATGAAAACAGGTTGCCAGGATCTGTTCCTGTGTGGCGTCCTGCATCAGGTCACCGGCAAACTGTTCGACCGTAAACTGGTCGAACGGCATGTTGCTGTTGTAAGCATCAATGACCCAGTCGCGCCATGGCCAGTTCTGACGAGTCGAATCGGCCTGATAGCCGTCTGAGTCCGCGTACCGAGCGGCGTCCAGCCACCCCATCGCCATGCGCTCACCGTAGTGCTTCGACCGCAGCAACTCAGCGACCAGTTTTTCGTACGCGTCGGGCGATGTGTCGTCCACAAAACGCCGCACGCGTTCCGGATTTGGCGGGAGGCCCGTCAGGTCGAACGAGACACGTCGCGCCAACGCCTCTTTACTGGCCGCCGGCGATGGCTGCAACTGTTCGCGTTCCAGCTGTCCCAACACGAAATTGTCGATAGCATTCTTCGGCCATGAGCTGTCGCTGACGGATGGTATCGAGGCCTTCACTGGCCGTTCGAACGACCAGTGTTTCTCCCACTCGGCACCACCGTCAATCCAACGTTTGAGTAATTTAATCTGCTCCGGCGTGACTTCTCTGCCGGAGTCTGGCGGTGGCATCACTTCATCGGGATCGGTTGAAACCAAACGACGAATCAGCTCGCTTTCCGATGAATTGCCCGCAACAATCACACTTTCATTTGCGTTCGATTCCCGGTCCAGTCTCAGATCCGCCTCGCGAGTGCCGGGATCAGGGCCATGGCAGTGAAAGCACTTGTCGGCAAGGATCGGGCGGATGTCGCGATTGAAGTCGACCGCCTGATCATCACTTGCTCCGGCACTGCCCGTGATCGGGAGACCAAACAGAACGAAGGTGATCAGCAGAACTTCAGCGAAGTGGCGCAAAAATGAGTCGTGTAAGAACAAGGCGGGGGTTTCCAGACGTGAGAGCAGATTCTCTGAATCTTATCCACGTTGGCATGCAGAGAGTAGCGAACGATCAACGACTGCAGCGTCAACACTGGAAACGGGGGGTTGTGCTTCGTGCGGATTCGTTTAACGGTGACCCGGAGGCGTCAGCTTTTCGGGCCAAATCGAAGTCGCCTGCGGCTTGCCGTTAAACAAACCATCCCCCGGAACTAAAGCTTGACGAACCAGTACGTTGTTTCCTGTGAATATGTGATCGGCAAGAAACCATGAAACGCACCAAATCTCACATCATCGTGGCTCCGTTGAAGAAACTGGCAAATGATCTGGAACAGACGTTCTTTCGGATCGAACGGGCCAACAGCTGGCAGGCCGCCGTTGTCAACGGCGTGATTGCCGGAGCAGCTGTGGCGCTGGTGGCGTGGCTGTTGACGACTCTGGAAGAAGGAGATCTGCTGCTGTTCGCGTGTCTGGGATCTTCTGCCGCAAGTGTCGTCTTCGCTCCGCTGGCCAAGACGAACAGTCTACGGTCAATCGTCGCCGCCTACATGATCACGTCCGTTGTCTGCGTGATTCTGTCACCGGTTCACGACCATGAATGGCTGCCATTACCGCTGCAGTGCTTTCTGGCGGTCGCCATTCCGATCACCCTCATGCGACTGACCGACACAATGCACCCCGCCGCGATCGGTAGCGCACTGGCATTTATTATTTATGACCGACCACCTCAGCTGCTGGTCATGTTGCTACTGGCGATCGTCGGCCTGTTGACAGTCGTCAAGATCCTTGCCTATGCATACCTCGAAGAACTGACGTTCAAAACATTTGGACGCGAATTTCGTCGCAGCTACTACGGCCAGGAGATGCTGGTCACGATTGTGGAGACGAAATCAGAACCACAGGACGCTGCCGAGTCCCCATCGGCTGCAGGTGGCGACGGTGCGACATAAGATCGCCGTGTGCGAGGTCAAAGGGGCAAACCGCTCTTAAGGATTGATGGGACACGAATTCTCCGAATTGATGTCCCACCATTTTCTCTTTGCGGTAGATGCAGGAAGTCCGGCGTTACAAGACAGCCGGGCATGCTTTGCAGCAGACTACGCAGACGGTCGCTCTGGATCTCCAGCCAGAGGCAGACGGACAGTTTGCTTTGTCCATGCGGCCTGATAAATGGCAAGAATGATTTCGACACTCTTACGACCATCGATGCCGTCGACTCGCGGAGTGCCATTCTGCTGAATGGCCTCGACGAAGTCCTGCAACTGGTCCTTATGTCCCACGTGTGAAATCGCCTTCGGGTCAGCAGCACCACCCGTATTGGCGGAACCGGGTTTGAATTGGTCCCGAATTTTTGCGTCGTCAGGGGCTTCGTCTTCGAACTCCCAACGCAACACGTCGTCCTGCTCGACGATGGCCGTCCCTTTGGTACCGTGGATTTCGGTTTTTTTCATCAGCCCGGGCCAGACGGCCGTCGTTGCTTCAATAACGCCGATTGCTCCGTTGGCAAATCGTAACGTGGCCACGCCGACGTCTTCCACTTCAATGCGTTCGTGAGCCAGCGTGTCCGTCATGCCATTGACTTCCACCACATCGCCCATCAGCCAGTACAGCAGGTCGACCTGATGAATAGCCTGATTCATGTAGGCTCCGCCACCGTCCATGCCCCATGTCCCACGCCATCCGCCGCTGTCGTAATACTCCTGAGTTCGCCACCACTTGACGTAGGTATCGCCCAGCGTCAGTCTGCCAAAACGACCATCTTCGACGGCCTTCTTCAGCTCCATGTTCACAGCACTGAACCGTGACGGGAAGATGGCACAAAGTCGAACGTTGTTTTCTTTGCAGGCGTTGATAATGTCGTCGCAGCGAGCGAGCGTAATCTCTAACGGTTTTTCCACGACAACGTGCTTGCCGGCATTGGCCGCGGCAACGGCAAGATCCCGGTGAGCGCCACTGGGCGTACAGACGTTGACGATGTGCACGTCTGCATCGGCCAGCATGTCGTCGATATTCGTATAGGCTTTGCAGCCATATTCATCGGCGAAGCTGGTGGCTCGTTCTTCGATCGTGTCGCAGCACGCGACAACACTGGCACCGGTAATTTCGGCGATGGCCTTCGCGTGAAAATGCGAAATCATGCCGGTGCCGACAATTCCAAATCCTGTTGACATAGGGTTTCCTTCACAGCGAATTTCGCTGACTCATGGCCGCGATTAACGCGTTTTGATAGCAGAACGGCTGCCCCCACGAGCCAGAACCGGTTCCGCGAATTTGTAAACTGCTCCTGGGACGCAAAAGTCGTAGACGTCAGCTGTCGTACTGATGTGTGCCACTGGCTCCGCCAGTGCCATGCACCTCATGAAAACACTGGCGGAGCCAGTGGCACACAATACCTCACTTAAGTCACAGACAAAATGAACTGGCCAGGCACTCGCTGCCTACGTCAGGATGACGCGACAGAACCTTTTTTTGCCGGCCCACACGAGCATACCGTTTTCGATGGTGATTTTCTGGTTAGCGTCACCGATGACTGTTTTTTCTTCGCCAAGTTTTCCACCTCCCTGAGCAATCAGCCGTCGAGCTTCGCCGTTTGACGACTGCAGCCCGAGTTTCACCAGCAACAGATAGGCCGGCAGGCCGCCGTCGTCCAGCTCACCGGCCGCAAGTGTGACTTCCGGAATGTCTGCCGGAAGGCCGCCACCTCCAATCTCTTTTTGCCAGCGTTCCGCCGCGGCAACGCCCTGTGCGGCGTCGTGGTATTGCCCAATGACCGTCTGCGCGAGTTTCACTTTGGCCTCCTTGGGGTGACCCGCCAGCAGTTGATCGGCTTCTTCCATAGGCAGATCGGTCAACAGTTCGAAGTACATCTTCATCACGTCATCGGGAAGCTGCATGAACTTCTTCATCATCTCGTACGGCGATTCACTGATACCAATGTAATTGCCGAGACTCTTGCCCATGCGTTTAACACCGTCCAGGCCGACAAGAATGGGCGACATCATGCCGATTTGCTGATCGATGCCCTGCTGAGCCTGCAGATCACGGGCGAGCATAAAGCTGTACAATTGCTCGGTGCCGCCGAGTTCGATATCGGACTTAATTTCAACGCTGTCCCACGCCTGCATGACGGGATACAGACACTCGTGCAGAAAGATGGGCTTCTCTTCGCGATAACGCTTTGCGAAGTCATCGCGAGTCAGCAACTGAGCGACGGTCACTCGCCCGCACAGATTCAATACTTCGGCAAACGACATTTTTCCGAACCAGTCACCGTTGCGATGGATTTCCGCTCGATCCAGATCAATCACTTTGCCAACCTGCGTCAGATAGTCGCGTGCGTTGGCTTCAACCTGATCCTCGGTCAGTCGTTTGCTGCGAGCTTCATCGCGACCGCTGGGGTCACCGACCATCGCCGTGTAGTTGCCGATAATGATCACGGCCTGGTGGCCGAGTTCCTGAAACTGGCGTATTTTCCGCAACGGCACGGTGTGCCCAAGATGCACGTCGATGCCGGTGGGGTCGATCCCGTATTTCACTCGCAGCGGCGTTCCCGTGTCGTGACTGTGCTGCAGCTTCTTCGCCAGCTCTTCTTCAGGAACGATCTTCTCAACACCACGACAAATGATACTGAGTTGTTCCTGGACGGAAGGGAATGAGATGGTCAACGGTTTCGCTCGGACGGGCTGAAGAAAACGGGGATCGAAAAACACCTACGGACCGCAGGTTAACAGGCGAACGACCACTGTTCCACCGCCCGAACATCAGTGCATCTCTGATTACATCAGGGATGCACCTGCAATGACCATATTAAAGCCGTTGAACAGCAGGTGAACCAACATCACCGTTCGATAGCTGCGACGACGCATGTAGACATAGCCAATCGCAAATGCCAGCGGCAGCAGCGCGATACTGTCCGGAAAACCGTGAGCAAACCCAAACAACACAGAGGATACGATCCAGCCAGGAATCAGCCATCCCTGTTGCATCATGCCGCCAAGAATTGTGACGCGGTACAAAAGTTCCTCAACCAGCGGCGCCACGATGACGGCCATGATCGCGATCAGCGACATTGTTCCCCAGTCCACACCTTCGTTGATCATCTCAAGAAATGGGTGCGAAGGAGCCTCAGGCAGCAGCGACACCATCAGAATTCGAATAGCGGCTGTTGGCAGATAGGCGACAAGAAACGTCTCGAAAGCAAAACGGAGTTCGCGGCTGAATTTCCAACGTTCCTGTTCCGGCGGCAGTTTCGGACCAGACTGATCACTGGGTGTCGTTGTCCCGTCATCTGCGGAATCAGCAAGCGTACCAAATGGCTTAGGCGGAGCGTATGGGCTGTCCAGACTGGCGGAAGGAACTGACATCACCACATCAGGCGGCGCATCCAGATCACCAAACGGAGGCACTGATGGTGTCGTTATAGCTTCCTGTTCGGCCGTATAGGTCAGATCGTCCGCCGCCCCCGGGACACGGGACCATCCCTGTTGAGCCAGGAAAATGGCCGTCCCAAAAATCACAAACATGGTCAGGTTCATCGTCAGTGTCCCAACCAGCAACTCTCGAAGTTTTGCCGCATTCTTCAAAGCCACGTCTGGTGCCTGTACGACATCGACGGCCGGTTCAGTCTCAGCGACGTCAGCGACAACAACGTCAGCGGTATCCGCACCGGTGATTTCCTCGACAGGGGTTTCCTCGGCCGACTCCGGTGACATGACAGCATCCAGCGCCCCATCCGGTGTGTTGGCCACCATCGTCGCCATCGCCATCGTCAGCGCCAGGCCACACAACAGCAGCAGCACCGGCACACAAAGTGGTTTTCGCGCTGCGGCTGGCAGGGCTGGGGCGCCCTCCCCCATGCGTTCCGCCCACACGGCAATCATGGCAAGGCTGCCGACCAATGCCGACAGAACCAGCAGCCCCGAGATAATCTGACCTACTGTGACCTCGATGTCCTGCAGGGCGTCCGCATTCACCTGAGCAACTAACAAAACATCGGGCGGCATAGGGTGCGAATTCAGATTTGAATGTCATCGAAAGGAATGAGCCCCGGCCTCTACGAGAGATCGGAGCCTGAGTTTCAGTATACCACCAGGCGAACCGCCGAAATCCGGCTTGAATTCCATGCCAAACCCTCAGCTCGCCGCCGCCGGCGGTTGCTCACACCGTCCTCAGACCACCAGTGCCAGCCTGGATGCGGCAGCGGGACGCAACATCGTGACGACTCGATACTAGTGCATTGTCACAGTCAAATGTTTGGGTTGCAGATTCGTGGCGTAAGTTTCCAGCTTGCGATTCATCAGGAGAAACACACGGCAAGCAGGATACTTACCCCACTTTTTGACAGTGACAAATCACCAGAGCAATTTCCTTATTGTCGAAAACACGACTGGCTCGTGGCAGCAACAAAACTACAACCAAAAAGCATCATTCGCGGCCATGAATCAGCGAAATTCGCTGTAACCGCGTGGCCGTGTTGTATCGCCAAACGTCAAGGATATCATCTGATCCCCGTGCAGATCACAGATTGCTCAGAAAACTCAAAACCGCCAGATACAGCGGAGCCCGACATTGACAACCGTTCTTGACGAAATCGTCGCACACAAGCAAACCGAAATTGCTGCAGCAAAAAAGCGACTTCCCGCGGATCAACTTGAAGCTCAGCTGCCGCATGCGCCGCCGGTGCGGTGTTTTCTGACAGCATTGTCGGCCGGCGCACGGCCTGGATTAATCGCGGAAGTGAAGAAAGCCTCGCCGTCGGCCGGAATCATCCGGCCGGACTTTTCCCCGGTTCAGATTGCCAGGTGCTACGAAATCGCGGGAGCTCAGTGCCTGAGCGTGCTGACGGACGAAAAGTACTTTCAGGGCCACCTTGACTTCCTGAAGCAGATCCGGACTCAGGTTCAGATTCCCGTGATGCGAAAAGAATTCATCGTCGATCGCTATCAGATTCTGGAGGCTCGCGTGGCGGGCGCAGACTGCGTGTTGCTGATTGCGGAATGTCTTGACGACGTCCAGCTACAGGATCTGCACGATTATGCACAGGGACTGGGCATGAAAACTCTGATTGAACTCTACGAACCGCAGAATCTTTCGCGAGTTCTGAAAACCGGTGCGCGGTTAATTGGCATCAACAACCGAGACCTGCGAACCTTCGTCACGACACTGGAACACACCTTCGACCTGAAGAAAGATGTTCCCGATGATGTTGTCCTCGTCAGCGAGAGTGGTATCGGCACTCACGAGGACATCGTCCGGCTTCGCGAAGCCGGCGTCGGAGGCGTTCTGGTGGGCGAGTCTCTGATGCGACAGCCGGATATTGTTGCGGCTGTGAAGTCGCTGATGCATGGAACCGCCGCGTAGTGCCTCTTTGAGGCCTGATCGACACTCACACATTACTTTGAAGGAGTCAAACTCATGACGGAAACAGCGACCACCAATGCCGTTGATGCGCCTGTGGAACAGGTGCTCGTAATCCCGACTGCCGTGTTCCACGAGATCGGCCACTTCCAGGGATTCTGCGGCGACATGGATCGGTATCTCGATGTCATTCTCGATCCCATTCACGCGAGCTACCGACCTCGCAACGAAATGGAAGAAGATCCTTCTTTCAAACAGCTGATCCCGTATTGCATCTTTCGCAGCGGCGGCAGCGTGTTCAACTATCGCCGCGGCAACGACCAGGGAGAAGCCCGGTTGCATGCCAAACGGTCGGTCGGTGTGGGCGGTCATGTCTCAACACTGGATTTGAATGGAGTGGGTTCACCGTATTCTGAAGGAATGAAGCGGGAGATCGAAGAAGAAATCCATCTGGACGCCGAATGGACAGAGCGATGCGTGGGACTGATCAATGACGACGAAACGGACGTGGGAAAAGTCCATTTGGGAATTGTTCACATTTTCGACCTGGACTCCCCCAAAGTTGCGCCACGTGAAAAGTCGATGATAGACGCAAGGTTCGCGCAACCGGAAGAACTGCTGCGTGAACTGGATGAGTTTGAGACGTGGTCCCAAATCTGCCTTACGGCTCTGTTCGACCAATAGTACCAGTGAGTGTCGGCAGGATCTGCGGAACGCAGCGACCTGACGTCACGATCTGCAGGAAGACAACGTTACAGAATGACCGGGACAACTTCCCGTTCTGTGACGCGAGCGCTGCGGGACAGTGCTCATCCGCTGGATTAATGCGAAGGAGTGCAAACCATGAAATTCACCTCAGCGGTTCTCCTGCCGATTCTGCTGCTTGCCAGCAGTGCGACAGGACAGGACGACACAAGCACACTTCTGCCCGGCGCTCTTACCGAAGAGTCACTTGGGCAGGTGCTGATCACCATTGGCCTGAAGCCGATCCGAACCGAGAAACGGTACGACTTCGCGTTCAAGACGAAGGTTCGCGGCGAAGAGTGGAAGTTCAGTATGTCGACGGTGCTGAGCCGCAACGGAGAGTCGGTATGGGTGATGGCGTGGCTGGACCAGATTCCCGAAATGGCAAACGACGTCCCCCGCACGGCCCTGCTGCGTCTGCTTGCTGCCAACGACCGACTCGGCAACGGCAAGTTCTTCGCCTACATCCCGAACAATCGACGTTTCGTCTTGCAGCGGGTCCTGCGAAATGAACAGATGAGTAACAAACGCCTGATGGAAAGCCTGCAGGATCTTGCCGTCAGCGTGGCTGATGAGTATCCGACCTGGTCCGTCGCAAGCTGGGCACCAAAAACGGATGCTCAGAAACCTCAGATCGCTGCAGGCACGTCAGGCAGCCAGAGGAATACAACAGCGGGCAATCGCAGCCAACCGACGCAAACGTCCGAGACCGCTTCCAAGTTTGGCAATCGTCAGGTTCAATGACTGAAGATGACGCATCAGGTTCTCAGACTTCGTTTGAAGAATTAGCGGCCTCTCGTCGACAGTGGATTGACGACGTGCTTCGTCCATGGTGTCGACAGGCAACGCTCAAACAGCTGCGCCAGGCCGAAGTCGAATGGCTGGACATCGCGGGTCGCGTAGACATCCAGGCAACTCTGTGGACATGGACCTGGGAACGCTTCGATGTCCTGACGCACCCTGACATGGCGGGCGTCAATGAATCGCACGAGGTTCAGGTGACTCTGAAGGACGGAACCGTCGTCCAGGGATTTCCCGATTCGCGGGAGAGTCAGCGAGGAACGCTGCTGCTCGTGCCTTTCGGCGCTGAATCCGAAGAGCCTCAGATTCTCGGTCCTTACGCCGTGGATGACGTAGCTGCTGTTGTACTGGTCCCGGCCCGGACGTAGTCAAAGTCACGGAACTTTGGGAAACCAACGTCGCACAGAAGTGGCAGCTGGCAAACGCAACGGTTCGCCCGCACCCACGCAGCACAGGTAGACCCATGAGATGAACGCTGCGAAGAAAAGAATGGAGCCTGGCCCGCATGTCATTCTTCCACCGTCACTGGGTTGGTGGCGTCCTCGGCACCTTGTGCAACGGGTTTGTGACGAACAGCGTTGTCGGCCGCGTCGATGAATGCGGTTTGAATTCGGCGAGCCTTAGCGCCCTGATGTGCAGCGACCAGTGGATTCACCACTGAAAGACTCTCGGAACCTGAACACCATCCGTTACAGTATCCATTCTCATCCGCCGGACGCCTGACAGCCTGACCCCGTTGAGCCGACACAGTACAGGTGCATACTTCAGGGACTGGCCCAACATCCTGAATCAAAACCCACTGACGCGTTAGATTTCCCCAATCGTCTGTAGCGGCATATGGTGTGGGAATTATTTCCATGAAACTGACGACATTATTGGGCACGCCGACGGTGCTCTGTTTCATGGCGGGCGTCACAGGTCTGATCGCATGGCGAGTTTTATCGACGTCTGCGTCGGATCAGGCCTGGTCCCCGACGGCGCTCAAGACTCCGATTCAGGTACAGGTCGTTGGGCATGATTTCATCTGGCGATTCCGCTTTCCGGGTCCTGACGGAAAGTTCAACACGAAAGACGACGCGAGTGTCGAAAAAGAGCTCCACTTGCCGCTAGAACGAGATGTCGTCTTTTTGGTGACCAGCGACGACTACGTGTACACTATGGCAATCCCTGATCTTGGCCTGCGTCAGATTGCCGTTCCGGAACTCACATACCTCCTCGAATTCCGAGTCACGGAGGAGCGTTCGATTGATATCATTGCGGACCCGTTGTGTGGAGTTCGGATATTTCACGATGAAGACATGGGGAAAGTAATCGTTCAATCCAAAACTGCATTTGACTCCTGGTACAAAGAGATCCAATGAAGCTCTCCACCAATGTGGTATTTCAGTGCTCGCTGGGCCTCGCACTTCTTGCTGGTTGTTCCGATGACACGTCGCCCCCTCGTTTTTCTGCCGTGGCTCCGGGGAACGACGGCGTCTACCACATTCATCCTGGTGAAAACATTCAGTCTGCGATCGAATCGGCAGCGAAGGATCCGGTCAACAAAACTGTTCGCGTTCATGCCGGAACCTATCGCCCGTCGAGCGAAGGCCAGGCATTGATTTGGTTCAATCGCAAACACGACGGCGTGGTGCTTGAGGCCGAAGGGGACGTGGTTCTGACGGCAGCAAACAAAGAGATCGCGGACAAATCCGCGAAGAGTTACCCGGCAGTTGTCAATCACGTCATTTTTTTCGGCGACGGCGTGACCGAAAAAACAATTATCCGAGGCTTCAAAGTCACGGGAGCGAACAACTTTGTAGTCACAACAGAAGGGCCGGCCTCCATTGAACCGGACTCCCGGATTCCTGCACTGGAAAAGGGGTTATTCTTCTACGCGGACGGCGGTGGGATCAAAGTGTTTGGACGGTCGTATCCCACGATACTCAACATGGAGATTTCAGACAATTACACCAGCCCGTGCGGTGGAGGAATATCGATCGAACAGGTGGGCTTCAACACACATCCGGTAACGATCAGGAATTGCATCTTTCGCAATAACCGTTGTCAGATTACGGGGTCTGCCGTCGATGTTCTGGTCGGCAGTTCCGCAAAGATAAGCAACTGCCTGTTCACAGGTAATGTGTCGAACACCGGCGTAAACTACATTGGTGGTTCGGATAATCCGTACAACGAAGAGCACGGCTGTGGCGCGCTGACCGTATTCCCGAACTCCCGAGTCACCGTCGATCGCTGCACATTCACGGACAACTGGAACGGGGCTGACGACAAGGGAACCGAAAACACATACATAAACTCCATTTTCTGGATGAACACAAGGAAGGGCGGTATTTCGCGCGAAGACCGGTACGAGCTTGATCTCCTTGACGGATCAAATGTTCGAGGCTGCTTTCTTGGAGGAAGCACAAGTGATCTGCGCGGGACAATTGACTCGTCAGCCAATACACTCGATGCGTCAGATCCGGACTTTGATGATTTGTTTGTGCCTCAGTCGGTAGAATATTCAGACGTCGGCTATCGACCGGATTCACTGTAGCGGCAACGTCATTTCGGAGCGACAACGGATCGTTTCCGAGCGGTAGCAGGAATTTGGGTCAACGGCCATGCCGTTGAAACCTTCCCATGAGAAAAGTAATCGCAATTTTTTTCTTCGCGCTGCTTAGCGGCTGCGGTTCCGAGACAGCGCCCGTTTCAACAGAAACGCTAGGCGAGAAGGAAGTCGTTCCCGTGGTGGAAAAACCACCGGTTCTGATGCGTGCCCCCGACTTTTCTCTGACGGATCAGTCCGGGCAATCGTATGGTTCAGACCAACTGCTGGGCCGTGCGTGCGTTGTGAATTTCATTTTTACGCGATGCCAGGCAACCTGCCCCGTGCAGACAGCACGGTTGGCCGAACTTCAGGAGGAATGGAAGAGTCATCCGGCCTGGAACGACATCCGCATGCTCAGCATAACTGTCGATCCCGAGTATGACACGCCGGAGGTTCTGATGGAATATGCAGTGGCCGCCAAGGCTGACATGCATCACTGGAAATTTCTGACCGGTCCGAAGGACACGATATTGGCATTAACCAGGCAGGGCTTCAAGCTGCCGGTGGAAGAAGACAAAAATGCCAAAGGAGCTCCGATCACGCACAGTCCTGAATTTGTGTTGATCGACCCGCAGGGCCACATCCGAGGCTTCTACGACAGCGGTTCTGCGACGGAACTCGAACAGATGAAGCGCGATCTTTACACGGCACTGGAGGAACGCCTTCTGATTCATAACGACCTGCTGAATCCAACGTGGGTGGAAAAACGGCGTGAGGCTCAACTCGCCACGGTCGACAAGTTCAATGTGTTTCACGATTTTTCGTTCTTCGATCGTCGTCGCGAGAGTGGCATTACGTTCCGAAACCGCATCGTCGACGACGCGGGTCGCGAGCACAAACCATGCCACTACGATCACGGAAACGGTATTGCCATCGGTGATGTTGACGGTGACGGATTACACGATGTGTACTTTGTCACACAGGTGGGAGGCAACGAACTGTGGAAGAATCACGGGGACGGAACTTTCGAGAACATGACTGAAACCGCTGGCGTTGCGGTCAGTGATCGGATCGGTGTGTCAGCGTCGTTTGCGGATATCGACAACGATGGAGACGCTGACCTGTACGTTACGAATGTACGCAGTCCCAACGTTCTTTTCGAGAACGACGGCAAGGGAAACTTCACCGACATTTCTTCGGCGTCCGGTCTCGACTACGACGGGCATTCGTCATCCGCCGTGTTCTTCGACTATAACCGTGACGGTCGACTGGATTTGTTCCTGGTGAACGTCGGTAAGTACACAACGGATAAATCGACAACGGTCATTAACGATCGGTTCACCGGTCCTGATGACCGTGCATATTCATACAACGTGGCCAACCCGGATGCGTTTGCGGCACACCTGAAGCCCGAGCGTTCTGAAAGCAGCGTCCTGTTCGAGAATCAGGGGGGCAATCGATTTGTCGATGTTTCCGCCCGAGTCGACCTGCAGGATTCATCGTGGTCGGGTGATGCCAGTCCACTGGACGTTAACAAAGATGGCTGGCCCGATCTTTACGTGCTGAATATGCAGGGACATGACGAGTACTATGAGAATGAAAAAGGGCAACGATTCGTAAAGAAGAGTCGCGAGATATTTCCTGCGTCGCCATGGGGGGCAATGGGAATTAAGGTCTTCGACTTCGACAACGATGGTCGGCTCGACATCTATCTGACCGATATGCACACAGACATGGGCGATCTTGCCGATCCGAAAAACGAAAAGCTCAAGACACCCAAAGAGCAGTTTGCGCCGGAAATATTAAATTCCGATGGCAATCACGTCATGGGGAATGCGTTCTTTCAGCAGCAGCAGGACGGCACTTATAAGGAAATCTCCAGTCGCATTGGAGCGGAAACTTACTGGCCGTGGGGCCTGAGCGTTGGCGATCTGAATGCCGACGGCTTCGAGGACGTGTTTGTAACTGCCAGTATGAATTTCCCATTCCGCTATGCCATCAATTCCGTGTTACTGAACAATGAAGGCCGCGAGTTTCTGGATGCTGAGTACCTGCTGGGTGTCGAACCGCGACGTGCCGATCGGACGGCCGTCCCTTGGTTCGAATTTGATGTAGCAGGAAAGGACCGCGAGTTAGCAGAAGCGTATCGAGCCAAGGGTGCAAATGTCACGCGAATCGCCGCATGGGGCGCGCTAGGGACACGTTCGTCCGCTATTTTTGATATAGATAACGACGGTGACCTCGACATTATCACTAACGACTTTAATTCCGAGCCCATGGTGCTCGTCAGCAATCTGATGGAGAAAGAACACCGGAATCATTTCCTGAAGATTGACCTGACGGGAATATCATCAAATCGTGACGGTTTGGGGGCCACAGTTACCGTCCACACAGCAACGCAACGCTATGTAAAGGTCTACGATGGCAAGTCAGGGTACCTGTCGCAAAGCAGTTGCCCTCTGTACTTCGGCTTGGGTACGTCCAGCGATGTCGATCGCATCGAGATCCAATGGCCGTCCGGGCAATCACAGATCGTGACCGGCCCGGTTACTGTGGATACGGTGCTTGAGATAACGGAACCCAAGGCACCGTAAGAGTTGTATTGTGATCTGGTCGATGGCAGAATAATAATCATCGGAGATTTCTGCGACGGGTGACGGGCGTCGCTAACCCGTCAACTCCGTGGAAAAAGCATTTGACCGATCATTTTTGTCGTCGTCTTGCCGTGTCCGAATAAGTTCTAACTGTGGTGAACCATGTCGGAAGACAAACCAAACAAAAACGACGGGGATGCGGTTGCTGGAGAAACCAGTGCTGAGCAGATATTGCCCGGTAGCCTGTCGGCTCCGACGCTGGTTGGAGAAAACGCTCTCTTGTTATCGCCGATCCCAGGCTTGATCCTCTCGGGGCTTGTCGCCTGCCTGGTCTGGGGGGCACTTGAGGTCCTGCCGCCCGTCTTTCAAATCCAAGAGCACTTACGCGACTTAGAGGGAAATCTTACCACAGCTCAGAGTAAGGAAATAGCGGATGCCTCCGTGGCTGCGAGCAACAAAAATGCTGCGTTTTCGCTCGCGCTGTTGGCATCAACGATGGGACTGTTCCTGACGATCGCCGAAGTAAAGATTCGCCGTCAGGGGTTGCGAGCGATTTGGGCGGCGCCGCTGGCCGTTTTGATTGCCGGCGTTTTCGCTGTCGGTGGAGGAATCCTCGGTGGCATGCTCACTGCATCTCCCGCTCTACCTGAAGATCCGCTTACCAGGACAATAATCGTGCAGGGCACCATGTTCGGACTCGTAGGATTGGGTGTCGGGGCAGGAGTTGGGTTGGCAGTTACGTTGCCGATGTTTGGACCTCGGCTGTTGTCAACCTGCATTGCCGGCGGGACTCTTGGGGGCCTGCTCGCCGGTTTGATTTTCCCGTTTGCGGCCAGCGTTTTCCTGCCGAATGCACGAACTGAAGTCTTGATGCCTGACCCGGGAGTCAGTCGATTGCTTTGGCTCGCACTGGCGTCGTGCGCGATTGTCCTGCCCCTGACCGGCATGGGAAAAGGGGAGAAGACGGGGACATGAGGGACGAGAACCGTGTGGTTTATACTCATCCCCCGGGCAACATTGAACGCGTGCACCCTGGATAGCACAGAGGAGAAGTTGCTTGAAGTGTCAGAGTTTGTCCATGAGTGTTTGAATCGCCCGATGGAATGAGTTGAATTCGATGTCAGCAGCCGTTCTAATGATGTGGCCTAGCCTGAGTTTCTACACCTAAATAGTTCCGCCAATTAGTTCCGCCAATTGTCTACAACACGTTTTTAAGATTTAAGAGGGGCTCTTCGATGACTCGTATTTCACTGTTGCTGGTCGCGTTTGTTTGTTTCACATTTGCAGGTTGTGGTGGCGAACCAGGGTCCGGAAATCTCGACGCGCCTGATCCAGCAACAGACACGACCCCGATTGAAGACGACTTGGCATCTTCCGGCATGGAAGGCATGACGGACGCAGAATACTTAAGTGGCGGCAAGGCGAAAGAAGAGTAGTGCGGGCGTCCCGCGAAGTTGAACAGTGATGGAGTCGCTCGATTTCGTCAGCGTCTAATATATCTTCCGTATTGGTCGGCCCTTTTCTATGTGGTTTTGGGCCAACCCTGTTCAATTCCGAGTCTGTGACAGCGATGACTCAAGTCACTCGACGCGCGCGACCAATCGACCGTTCGGCGCAATTGTTTGTCGTGGGAAATGTGCTACTCGCCGTGCTTCTTAGTGGAGGAATCGCCCATTCAGTGATCAGCGATGGGCGGCCGCCAAAGATTCGTGTTGGTTTCGCCGACACCCATCGGCATCTCATTGACACAAGGAAGCACGCTGAGATCATCCCTGACTTACAGACCGCCGCGTCCATCAATTTTGACGACGGCGTTACTCAACTTCAGTTACTCTCCACGGCATACAAAGCTCACGACACGGATAGCATCGTTCTGGGACTTCGTGGACTGCTGAACCATGCGCCTGACGATTCTGAATTACATGGCGAACTCGCCACTGTTCTGCTCGGAATTGGACACGCTGAAGACGCACTGCGACACGCTGAAGACGCACTGCGACACTTTGAAGACGCATTGGTCCACAGCAGCGTTGCCGTCAGACTCAATCCTGACTCTTCCCGGTTGCAGATCACGCAGGGGGCGGTCATGCTGGCGCTGGAGCGGAACCAGGAGGCGGCCGCTTCCTATAGAAAGGCTCTTGAACTTAACCCAGATTCAGAACCTGCACAACGCGCCCTGAAATATCCCTTAAAAAACTACTGATGCGTTACCGCGCGAACTCGAACACGTCCGGCGGGCTGCGGAGAAATTGTCCAATGGCTATCAGTTCCACCTTGCGTTCCATGGGATTGATCGGACGTTGTTTCGTTCATCCAATCTTCGACTATCTTGTGATCGGAGGTGGCCTGAGCTTAATCGTAATTCCCGCGGTCTACTTACTCGCTGATCCGCCAGTGATGCGCGACTTCACCATGTTGCCGTGGTTCATCCTGTGCAGCAACAGTGCACATTTTGCCGCGTCGACAGTCCGCCTGTATACGAAACCCGGGTCACGGGACGCCCTACCATTCCTGACGATGGTTTTCCCGACAGTAACCCTGGGCGTATTGACATTGTGTATGTTTGAGGCGGATGTCATAGGTCGATACGTACAATTGATTTACCTTTCGTGGTCGCCCTACCATTACGCAGCGCAGGCGTATGGTCTTGCCGTGATGTATTGCGTTCGTTCTGGTTGTGAGCTTACTCAGAATCAAAAACGATTTCTGTGGTGGATCGCAATTCTCCCTTTCTTCAAGGTGCTGCTTGTCGCGACTTCAAAGCACGTCGTCGCATGGCACATACCCGAACAACTGGTGTGGAGCCAGGTCGACTGGCGCGGAGGGGTGAATCTGGTGACCGAAGTCCTGGGAGTTCTGGCAATGGCATTGCCATTGGTGCTGTTCGCGCAGGTGTGGTTGACCAATCGCCGCAGCATGCCGCTGATCAGCCTGCTGGTAATTATGACGAACGGAGTGTGGTTTGTCGTTTTCCCGCTGATTGATGGATTCGTCTGGACGACCATCTTTCACGGAATCCAGTACCTGGCGATTGTCATGATCTTTCATGTGCGCGACCGTGTGGCCCGCCCGGAGAACAAACGGGGCGTGGTGTTTCACACAATTTGTTTCTACGGAATGTGCCTGGTTCTCGGCTACGCGTTGTTCAATTGCCTTCCGTACGGCTATCAAATGCTGGGGTTCGGCGCGGCGGAAAGTGTCTTGCTGGTGATCGCCGCAATAAACATCCACCATTTCATCGTCGATGGATATATCTGGAAGCTGGGCCGGGGTGACGCTAATCGGCGCGTCGTCGAAACCGTCGCCATAGGGACCGGGGCGTGACAGTGCGACCGCGTGGTTCGTCGCCGGTTGCTATCGGACACGACGACTGTCGTTAGCCGCGAAATTTCTTCCGTCGGTTTCACCCACGGCTAAGTGCTTTTGCGGCTCCGCCGCAGGTTGTTTACATTGTGTGTCAACGTCAGTCCGCCGCTGCTGATAATCACTGGGCGGTTACGTCTGCGAGCCTCAAAGCGAACCTGGACCGACCTGCAACGCTCTCACTCCCTGCAGATACCTTCGGCTCAGACTCTTGATTTTTCCTGATCAAACACTTGTGTGGTACAGTGAGCCCCACTCAGCGGATGAACCGTTGCGGCACCATCGATTCTCCGACGTTTTGTTGTCTAAGTCATAATCTGATAAAATGAACGCATGAAAACGCCCAGATCGTTGATTGCCCGATGGCCGCTGCTTAGCACTGCCGGAGCGTTGCTGCTCATCAGCATCTGGTGGTTTGCTGGCAAGTCCGCGCCGCCACCTGAACCGCATGGCCCGCCAGATCCGCCTGCGTTAATCGCCAGAGAGACCAGATTCCTTGGTTCGGCGAAGTGTGGAGAATGCCACGACAAGCAATTCCAGCACTATTTAACCAGTGGCCATTCAAAAACGTTGTCGTCCACACGCGATTTTCCGTTCCGTGATCGATTCGAGGGTATGACGTTTGCCGATGCAGAACGCCAAAAGACGTTTCACTATTTCCCGGAAGACGTCGGCATGGAAGTGGTGGTTCCAGGGCTGTTTGGTGGAGACCGATTTCCTCTGCAATTCGCGTTTGGATCAGGAGAACACGCAATTACGTTTGTGACGCTGACTCCGGATGGCACGGAGGTGCCGGCAGGAATTGAACACCGTGTTTCGTGGTTCACTGGCCAGGACCAGGCTGGTCTCACTCCTGGCCAACTCGGCGGGCCGGCCCATCAGGACATCGAATATTTCGGCCGCGTTATTCGAGGAGAGACTCTGGAGCGTTGCTTCGAATGCCATACCACTTCGGGGAGGATTGAAGGTGACCATCTGGTCGACCTCATTCCGAATGTCGGCTGCGAAAGCTGCCATACCGACAGTGCCCCCCACGCGGCTTTGATGCAGGATAGGAATCCGGCTGATGCTGACGCCGGTTTTGAACAACGACCATGGCGTACCACGGACCAAATACAGATATGTGCTCGATGTCATCGCGGCGAGGACTCAGTCAGGAAGAGTGAGATCACGCGGGAAAATCCGAAAATCGTACGGTATCAGCCAGTCGGCCTGGGGCAGTCGAAATGCTACGTCCAGTCCGGGCAACGACTGCTGTGTTCTACCTGTCATAACCCTCATCAGCATGCAGCCCGACAGGCGACCGTGCAATACGAAAAAAAGTGCCTGCAATGTCATTCCGTGTCGCCGCATTCCGCGCGGTGCTCCGTGTCGCCGGATTCCGGGTGCATTTCCTGTCACATGCCTCGCGTCGAGATTCATCCGTCAATCTCGTTTCACGATCATTGGATCCGAGTACGGAACGACACCGATCCTCCTGCCGTCCAGGGTGAGACTGATGTCAGACAATAACCGGAATCGAAAACGCAAGTCCGCGATCGAGTGTCAGGCATCGTCACCAACGCAGCGGCCTGCCGTTGGGAGGTCGAATCGCCGGATATGGTATTTTCGAATTGGGGCACTGGTGTTGCCGATAGCCCTCATTCTGTTCGTAGAGACACTGCTCGTCTCGTTTGACATCGGCAACGACCTGGGCCTCTTCGTAAAGGTGCCAGGAGCCCCCAAAATACTTGACTATCAGGTCAATCCGCGGGCGGAGGAGAGCTACTTTTCGGGGCGCAAACTGGCTGGACCGGAGCCGAAGCGATTCGACCTTCCACGGCCTGATGGCGTTTATCGGATTGTCGTTGTCGGGGGCTCAACAGTGCTGGGATTCCCCTATCCGCCCGAACTTTCGTTTCCACGGCAAGTGGAGGTCTTGCTGAACCAGCAGAGCTCGCCCGAAAGATTCGAGATCATCAATGTTGGAATGGTCGCCATCAATAGTTTCAGTGTGGCAGACGTTGTCAAACAGTCCGTTGTGATGCAACCCGATCTGATCATCGTGCACACCGGCCACAACGAGTTTTACGGGCCGGAGGGAGTTGCGTCCACAACCGCGACAGCGCTAAAGTCTCAGTCTTCGCTGGCTGCAAAGGTCCGGCGACTGCGCCTATTCCAACTGATTGCCTCCGGATTTGTCGATGAGCCATCCGACCAGAAAGATTTGATGGCAGAGCTGCCTGCGAGCGTGACCATTCCGCGAGATGGGCCTGCCTTTAAGCGGGCAGAACAGTACTATCGAGAAAACCTGGAGCGGATCGTCGCCACGGCATCCTCCGCGAAAATTCCGATCGTACTTACGACGGTGGCGTCAAATTTGAGCGGTCATTCTCCAGTTAGTTTTCATCTACCGGAACAACTCGCTGCCGACGAATTGAAACACTGGAGGGCGTTTTTCGACCGGGGACGGCAGCTCACAGTGGAGAAACTGTGGCAGGAGGCGCATGACCAACTCAAACAAGCTGAGGCGATTTCGAACGATTCCTCGCTATTGCATTTCCGCATGGGGCAATGCCTGGAAGCATTGGAGCAATATCCGGAATCGCGAAAGGAGTTTGAGCTGGCCCGAGACCTTGATGGCTGCCGATTTCGGGCTCCCGGCTCGTTCCGCGGGATCGTTCGCGACGTGGCGACGCAGACAGCTCAGTCCAACGTTTTCTTTTTCGATTCCGCCGAACAGTTGGCCGTCGAAGCTGGTCCCGCGGCGCTTGGGTCCAACTTCTTTCTCGAGCACGTCCACTACAATCTTGATGGTCACCGGCGGCTGGCCATCATTCTGAGTCGCTTTGTCCAGCAGCAGGTCTTGCAACGACGGTGGAATGTCGCCGCAGTCCCGACGGACCTGGGACTTGACCAGCTGCTGGGACTGCTGCCGGAAGACCGCGTATCAGGGCAGTCCTATGCGCTAAAGGTAATGAACGTCTTTCCGATGACGAAAACATTTGACGTCAACGTACATCGGGACGCGATTGTCGTGAAAATCCAGCGGGAACTCAGCATGTTGGACACGGAACAGCAACAGATCTTTGCGAGTCTTTCGCTGGATGACATGGCCTCCCGGCTCGCGGCAGCGCTCGCGGACTGTTTTCGCGACAAACGACAATTCACTCGGGAGTTGTTCTATCGCCGCTGCGATCAAATCCGCCGACCATGGGAGTCCGACGTCGCCTTTCGCCTCGCCCGCTGTCTGGCCGAATCAGACGACCATCTGAATGAGGCAATTGAGCGTTGTCGGCGGACACTGCAGTTGAACCCGCAACTCGCTGCGGCAGAAAAACTATTGACGCAATTGACGGCAGGCTTGCCACAGGAATGACATCAGAATGAACGCCTGTGGAATTCCGTCGCGATCAGAACCTCGTGCCGCCGCTGGCCCACTGAAAGAAGTGGCCGCAGCGAGTTGGTTGCTCTCACCGGCCAATCTACATACAGGGGGGGGACTGGCCTGATGCACCGCTAAGAAATATGAGACACGGCATTGTTGCGCTGCGGCTGGCCTCGGAGAGGCCGAAGCACGTAGCCGTGGGCTTCCAGCCCAGGGAACGGATACGACATTAACAGGAGGCCGTGAAACGGCCAAAGCCATTCTGTTCCGCAAACGATAACCCCGGTCGCCGTTTCACGGCGAACGAATCCATTCCCCACGCAAACCATGGGCCGAAGCCCATGGCTATGTGCTGCCGCCACTCCGTGGCGAGTCACAGACTTCTGTCCACAGCGCGCAACAGGTTTCCGTCTTCCCCGCAAGCCCAATTTTCCCGTTCTTCGCTCTGTGCATCACGCCTGGGGGGGGGGGACCCCTGAGGAATTGTTTCGCCCCCCCCTAGTGTCGTTTTCTTGTGAGCGTGGTTTTTTTCGGTAGCACGACCGAGGTTTTCCTGAAAAATTCGTATTTGGCTTGATTATCGACGGGTTTCTTAAGAGCATATGTGAAGCGATAGACCCAGACCGTTTTCTTTACACATGCCAAGGGGAGTCTGCTTATGAACTTTTTTACACTACGTCGTCGTCGTCGTCGGGCCTTTACGCTCATCGAACTGCTTGTCGTAATTGCAATTATAGCGATTCTAATTGCGTTACTGCTGCCTGCAGTGCAACAGGCACGTGAGGCAGCTCGACGGACACAATGCAAAAACAACTTGAAGCAGATCGGCGTGGCCCTGCACAATTACCATGATGTGCATTCTATGTTTCCGCAGGCAAAAGTCGTTGGCGATATGAATTACAACGGATGTCCAGGATGGATTGAAGGTTCAGGATTCAGCTGGCGAGTGATGATCCTTCCGATGATCGAACAGGCACCGCTTTTCAATGCAAATACTGACTTTGACGTGGGCATTTCGACCTGCGGACCGTTTCGCCCTGGTGCCGCCCGACGGCTGACGTTACTCAGAACAACGATGCCCGCTTTTCTCTGCCCAAGCGATGCCACCCTCTTTTTTCGAACTGAAAAACCAACAAATTACCCCGGTATCGCAGGTTCGAGAGGTGAACGTATTACAGGCCAAAGTGTCAATACAAGCGCCCACCATTGGAAAGCTCTCCAGGCAAATCAGGGAATGATGTCGTGGCGGGGCACTAGTTTTCGAGACGTCGTGGACGGGACGAGTAACACCGCGATGGTGGGAGAAGTTCATCGCGGCGTGCTGTTCAACCGTTACAGTGGCGGGCCCAGCAACGTTACCGGTCAGCGATGCAAATGGTGGGCTGCCGAATCCGGCTTCTGCGGTGCCGACACTTGGCGTTCGCCAAATGCCGCCAACCCCACCAAAGGCAACAACAAAGGTCAGACGGCCCCTCAGAACGGCACGGCCAATGACGATGCCTGTACAGGCGGCAGCGGTCCTTGCGCCGATCAGGTGTCCTGGGTTGACGACCTGGCAAACAACACGCCTGGGAATCGAGGTGTGTCAAGTGCACATACGGGCGGTGCTCAGATTTTGTTCGGTGACGGTAGTGTCCACTTCGTTAACGACAGCATGGACACGGGTGTGTGGAGGGGCGCTGGCACCATGAATGGTGGTGAAACCGACAATATACAGTTCTAAGTAACACTTCAGTTGTTTAGACGCGAGTATTTCGAGACCCGGTGTCTGCGGACACTGGGTCTTTGTATTTGACGTGTATTCTCCTGTTGGTGACATGATAAGAATAAATGGTTTTCGCCCGGTTCCATGCTAATGAGTTTCGTCACACGGGTCCCGGAAACTGGTGTACGGCCCCGACGACTGGGGGCGATTGGGCACCAAATTATTCTAACCGCCATCGGATTGACTCATTCGACTGCACTTCTTCACCCGGTTGAGGCTGCGCTCCCGGCCACTCAAAACGCTACAACGTTTGTAAACGCAACAGACGAATCCCGGATTCAATTCGTCCACAATTCGCCAGCCACTCAGGACCGACATACTCATTTGGCATTCGGCTCCGGCATCGGCTGGGTGGACTTCGACCACGACGACCTGCCGGACCTCTATGCTGCCCAGGGAGTTGCGTTCAAGCCAAAACGCTCTCCCAACCCTAACCTGGCATCAGACTGTCTCTATCGCAATCTGGGGGACGGTCGGTTCGAGGACATCAGCAAAGTCTGCGGACTTAACGACAATGATTATTCAATGGGGCTCTCAGTCGGAGACTTCGACAACGACGGTTTCCAGGATATTCATGTCACAAACTTCGGACGTAATCGACTCCTCAGCAATAACGGTGACGGAACCTTCACCGAAATTGCCGCGGCCTCGGGTGTTGCTGACACAGACTTCGGGGCGTCTTGTACGTGGGTCGACCTGAATGACGATGGCAGCCTGGATCTGTTTGTAGTCAACTACGTAAAACTCGATGCGAACGACTACGAATTGTGCACACTCGAGTACAAAGGTAAACGTCACGGCATCACCTGTCATCCTCGTTCTCTCTTGCCGACTCGTGACGTTTTGTTTCGCAGTCACGGTGACGGACAGTTTTCTGATGCGACCTTACAGGCGGGTATGCAGCGGAGTCCGGCGGCACAAGGACTGGGTGTCCTCGCGACCGACCTCGATGCTGACGGTGACATCGATGTATATGTCGCCAACGATTCGGTCGCCAACGATCTGTGGATCAACCAGGGGGACGGCCAACTGAGAAACGAAGCCATGTTGTCGGGGACCGCGTTCAACCGTGCCGGACGACGCGAAGCCGGCATGGGCGCGGTCGTCGGTGACGTCGACGGGGACGGACTCCCGGATCTGTTTGTGACGAATTACTACGGCGAGACGAACACACTCTACCGGAACGAGGCCGCAGGTCTGTTTCTGGACGTCACCGATGAATTTGGTTTGGGAAGTTCGAGCCGATTGAAACTGGGCTTTGGTACGTCATTATTCGATTTCGACAATGACGGTTGGCTGGACCTGTTCGTCGCCAATGGACACGTGCATGACCGACGCGAAATCAATGGTCGGGATGAGCCGTTCGCGCAACGTCCGCAATTGTTCAAGAATCACGGCGGGCGGCGTTTCACGGACGTCTCAGATTCCGGCGGTTTGTATTTTCAACGCCACGTTGTGGGTCGAAGCTGTGCAGTAGCGGACTACGACCGCGACGGGTGGCAGGATCTGGCTGTCGGGCACCTCAATTCAAGCTTAGTGCTGTTGCACAATCAGACGCACGATACGCAGATGAATAGTTTGCGAATAGAACTGGTTGGCGTCCGGTCCAACCGCAGTGCGATTGGTGCGGTCGTCAATGTTCGCATTGGTGAAAATCAGCTGACACGGTTCCGCGTCGGTTCATCCGGGTATTTATCCTGTGATGAGGGCTGCCTGACAATTGGTGTCGGAACCTTCGGGACACCAGTTGACGTCACCGTACGTTGGCCTGGTGGAGAAAGCCAAACCTATCGGTCTTTACAAACCGGACGGCGGCATGTTCTCATTCAGGGTCGCCAGCCCATGCAATAGAAGCGTGACTTCATCACCGAATCTTCATGTGTTCGCAGCCGGTCAACGCACGCGTGAGTTCCGAAAACGTTCGCTCTTGAATTCGCCCACAAATGTCAAAGATGCATTTCTCGCTTCAATCACTTTTCCGGGGGCGTATTGCGTTTGTCATTACGCTCTCGTCTGTCGCAGCCGGCTTGTTCTGGGTCTGGAGCCAGCGACCAGACACCGATGCACTAGCAGGCCAGGTGTATGACGCGATTCAGAAAGGAGATTTCGATTCAGCGCGGCAGACACTCCGCGAACTGCATCAATACGACCCAGAGGACGCTGACGTAATCGAGTGGCTGGCCGAGGTATGCCTCAATGCCGGAGACGAAGCAGCGGCCATCGATTGGTTGGAGAAGATTCCTGACACATTCCCGCAAAGAGCGGTCAAAGGGGCCTTTCGCGGCGCTCAACTCTCCATGAAATCGCACCAGGCTGCCAGGACTCGTCTATGTCTTGATCGCTGTCTGCGATTGGCCCCCGATCACGAACCGGCGCGACGTTTGCTGATTCACCTGGAATTGATTCTGACACGGTGGGAAGCGATGCTTGCTCAGATTGCTGAGCTGGACCGGCGCGGGCAGGCAACGCCGGCGGATGTGGCTTTGTTTTGTGTCGGAAGGAATTTCTACTGGGAGGACGATTCGCATTTTGAGTGGTTGGAGGCTTGCGTTGAGAATACACCGGAAGACTGTCTGACTCGCACCGCTCTGGCCTACTACTACAGTTCGCAAGGCCGACGTCACGACGCGTTCGCACTGTTGCACAGTTCAGACGTTCCACAAACCGGGTTCGAAAGCTGGCGCATTACCCTGGGAATGATTGAGAACCACATCGATCACGATAACTTATCGACGGCTCACGAAGGATTATCCCGAATGCCACCGGAAGCGGACACAATCCTGCGAACGTGGCTGGCGTATGCCCGGATCTTCGCCGAACAGAATGAAATCGAACTGGCAATCGTCGCCTATGACAATGCATCCCTGCTCAGTCCCCTCGATCCCGAACCTGTTTCGGCAATGTCGCGGTTGCTGACGCGCCAAAAAAAACACGACGAAGCATCTGAGTGGGCTCTCCGCGCGCAGTTAAACAGCCAATTGTGGCAGATTCTAAGCCATGCAAAACCACTCGCCCCGCAAGGGCCATCCGCAAAAACCGTGATGGAGATGGGACGCCTTTTACAGACACTCGGACGGCACAGAGAATCGATCATCTGTTTCGAATCTCTGTTCGGCCATTTTGAATTTGGAGGCGAAGCGAAGCGACTGGCGGAAATCACGCGCCAGGCCAGCAATCAACAGCGTTATCTCGAAGTTGTGAAGGTGCAGGATCTCGACTGCAGCGTTTCAGTAGCAGGCACACGAAGCGAAACAGCCCCGTGGGAGGCAACCGGAGAAAAGTCGGACGGGGCTGGTGCCGAGACAACCATCGAAATGCGGGACATTGCGGCAACGGTGGGGCTGGACTTCACATTTTTCCGTGGGGATGCCGTGGAAGACTTTCTTGCGGAAACGCTCGGTGGAGGCGTTGGAGTCATCGACTTTGACATGGACGACTGGCCCGACGTGTTCCTGACGCAGGGGACCTCGCTGCCGGTCTCGCCCCAGAGCATGTATTCCAATCGTTTATTCCGTAATGTCAACGGGACGTTGGCGGTCGATGTCACCGCCGAAACCGGCGTGACCCATGGCGGCTACGGACAAGGCTGCGCCGTCGCGGACATTAATAATGACGGGTTCCCCGATCTTTTGATATGTAATCATGGTGAAAATGTTCTTTATAACAACAACGGGGATGGAACGTTCAGTGATGTGACACGTGAATCCGGACTGCAGGGGCAGCAATGGAGCACAAGTGCGTCGTTCGCTGATTTTGATGGCGACGGAGACCTGGACTTATACAGTGTGAATTATGTTCGCATCCCGGAGGGAGACCTGAAGCGGTGTCGAACGGGAAACTACGTTGGACCGTGCCGCGTCATGGATCATCCGGCCGAGCAGGACACCTTTTGGATCAACCAGGGCGCCGGTACGTTTCAGGATCGCACCGATTCCGTGGGAATTCAAGCAGCCGACGGCAAGGGGCTGGGAGTCATCTCGGCCGACTTTGACAATGATGGCTGGGTCGATCTGTTCGTCGGTAACGACACCACCGGGAATTTCCTGTTTAAGAATCTTGGAACCGGGACGGCACCGGCGGAAGTGGCTGAGTCCGAATGGCGTGGTTTCCAGGAGATTGGTGTGCTGGCGGGCGTTGCCTTCAATCGCGATGGCAAAGGCGAAGCCTGCATGGGTATTGCCTGCGAAGATCTCAACCATGACGGGCTGTTCGACCTTTTCGTGACAAACTACGAAAAGGAAACGAATACGTTCTATGCGAATCTGGGGAACCTGAGCTTTGCGGATCAAACGCATCGCCTGAATCTGGCCGACGCAAGTCGCCCGATGTTGGGCTGGGGAGCCCAATTCATCGATCTGGACGCCGACGGCAACCGGGACCTGTTCGTCGCCAACGGCCACTTGTACACCATACCGATGCGTTCGCAGTTGTTCCTCAATCGTTCCGGTCAGTTCACGGAAATATCCGGTCGTGCCGGTAAGTTTTTCGAAGCAAAAAGATTCGGGCGGAGCACTGCAATCTTAGATTGGAACCGCGATCTGGCGGCCGATTTGACCGTCAGTTTTCTCAAGAGCCCAGTGGCACTGCTTACGAACAACATTCCGAACGGAAACCGGTTGTCTATTCGATTGATCGGTGTCGCATCAACTCGGAGCATCCAGGGGGCACGTCTGTCGGTAACTGCAGGTCAGCGCGTGATGCATTTTCGAAACAGTTCAGACGGTGGATACTTTGCATCAAATGAAAACGATGTGAAAATAGGACTCGGACCGCACAAGCAGATAAAGACGCTTGAAGTGAAGTGGCCATCAGGCAGGGTTCAGACCTGGAATCACCTCCCCGCCGGCAGGAAATACGCGTTGATAGAAGGCAGACAAAGTCCCCTGGTCTTACAATCGGCTGTTGATGACGCCTTCCCATAAACAACGCAGTTTCCCGATTCGCGCCGCCATGATTGCATTGGTTGCGGTGTGTGTGGCTTTCGTGGCGTTCCGTTCGCCTGGTTCCAACCGGCTCGAACAGGCCCGGCAGGACGTTGCACGCGGTACCAGGCACAGTGCAGTTAAGAATTACCTTGGCTACCTGAAAGGTTCCCCTGAAGATCATGGCGTACGCCTCGAACTCGCCGAGTTACTGAAGCCGCTCGACTCGGAATTTGCACTTGAGCAGTTGCAGCACATTCCTCCTTCAGCCACAGAATATTCCGAAGCCATCTGGCATATCGCACATATTGCGATCATTGGTAAACAAGACGTCCTGGCCGAAGATGCGCTCCGAAAACTGGATGAGGTCCGCCCGGAAAACGCCGGGGTCGCTTTAAGCCTCGCCGAGCTTTACTACCGCACAGAGCGATACTCTCAATCGCTGCCGTGGGTGCAGCAGGCGGCCCGGCTTCAGCCTGACCGAGCACTCACCTGGCTTCTATTGGCCGAAGTTCTGGACCACCTCAAACGGCCCGGGGAAATGCTGCAGCCGTTGAGAAAGGCGATTGAACTGAATCCCGATCTTTATCCGGCCCATGCGAATATGGCCTATGCGTTACAGTTTTCCGGAAACCCCAAAGAGGCCGAAACAGAGGCTCGGTGGTGTTTGGCTCGGCAGCCCGATGATATTCGAGTTCGTCGCTGGTTATCGATGATTCTTCGAGATCACGGTAAATACGATGAAGCAATGGATCAGATCAGGCTGGCGCTCGCAGGTTCTCCGACGGATGTCGACTGCCGGATGGTTGAAGCCGACCTGCTCCTGTTTCGGCGAGAAGCTGAAGAAGCCTACAACGCGTTGATGCCATTGTATCGTGTCCATTCGAATCGACGGGATTATCTCAGCAGTCTGGCCCGTGCGGCAGCAATGTCTGGTCGTCGCGAAGAATCACGCCGTTACCAGCAGGAAATCGTGAATATCATTGAAGGGCAAGCGGCCCGGATGAATCCGACGCCCCCCGTCCCGGAAGCCCCGCCCATGGGAGTGCATCCCTGATTATTCCGATGTCACCGGAGCGAGCAACTCGAACTCCTCTGCTCCCTCAACAATCTTAATGGCGCAGTCAACCGGCAGGTCCTCGAATACCTGCCGTTTGCCCGTGGGCCAGCGGATTGTCAGCTTGTCGATGCGATCTGCCGTCCCCACGGCAATATTCAGGCGGGCCGGGCCCTGGCCCATGAATCCATTCGGCGCAAAAAGATCGCGGACGATCGTTTTGCCGTTGGCTTCGGCAATCGCTCGCGCACCGATCGCCCTGTGGTTGCTTGCGACACCCCTTAATCGAAGTTCGACGCGGTGATTTCCTTCAGGAAACTGATTCAGGAATAGTCGTAACGGCCCACCACCGACGGACCCGACCAGCAAATCGGGCGCGAGGTCGCCATCGAAGTCCCCGACCATCACGGATCGCGAATCAGAATCAATACTAGCCTGCGATGCAAACGACGCATCCAGAAACCGTGTGCCGTCAACATTCAGAAACAGACGATTCGTCTCAAAGGCACTCAGGTTGTCTCTCTGCTGTGGCATGGCGAACGGATGCGTCCAAAACTCACCGGCAGCCGAGTCGATTTTTCCGAGCGGCTCTATCTTGCACGTACGGTCCAAAGGCTGTGACACGACAGCCCTCCACAAGCACGTTCATCCATCCGGTTTGTGACGATTAAAGCTCAGGAAACCCGTTGTTGCATACAAGTCCAGCAATCCATCGCCGTCAAAATCCGCGACGGCGGGAGCGTACGCCCAGCCAACGGCGTTGACACCAAGCTGTTCACTGAGTTCCTGAAACTGCCGCACATCGCCCTGAGTCGAATACATACGATTGCCTGCGCAGGATCCTACCAACTGCTCGTAGATCCCCGCAGGATAATCCGGGGCGGAAACCTGCGAAATAATTCTCCGCCCCATTTTTGAATACATGTTTGCGACATATATTTCCGGTACGCCATCTCCGTTTATGTCTCCGGAAGCGACTCCCATGCTCGTGGCAAAATCACCCACTCCGGAATCGTCGGCAACGTCTTCAAAAGAACCATCACCCTGATTGATCAACAGTGAATTCCGGGCAAAGTCATTTGCAACATACAGGTCGGGATAATGATCATCGTTAGCATGCAACCATGTGGCCGCAAAACTGTGCCGTTTGCCGCTGGTGGCCTTCGCGAAACGCGCCATTTCGATGAATGTCCCGTCACCTCGGTTGCGCCACAGTTGATTGACGGCTCCGGTATCGTCATCGCCGACCCACGCTGGTGGCTTTCCGTCCCGGATCGCGTCACCGTTTTTGTCTCGCTGGTAGAGCACGTATAAGTCCAGCAAACCATCTCCGTCGTAGTCCGCAACGACGCACCCCATCGGGTTAAACGCAAATCTGAGGCCGCCATTGTTTGCGACCGGCTCAAAACTTTTACCCTCGACGTTTCGAAATAAAGATTCTCCCAATATCAAATCGACGTCTCCATCATTATCAAAGTCAATCCAGCAGGCCAAATAGGCACGCCTGTCCGTCTGGAACGCGTTCGATAGTCCCAGCGTCTCTGCAACGTCCTCGTATTGCCCCACTTGTGAGTTCCACTGCAGCACGAATCGCTGCTGATCCGCGGTCGCGAGGGCAATATCCAAAAAACCATCGGAATTGAAGTCCTCGACCGCGGTCTGAAAACGATACTGTCGCACCATTTCAGACCTGCAAGTCCAGTTGTCCGTGATCGGCAGTCGGTCCAATCCAACGCGGGACGTGGCCTCATGCATCAATGCCTGTCGGCCGCTCCGGACTGTTTCCGAATCGATACGCCAGGACTCGATGATCCGCCCGGCGACAATGTCGTCGTCATCGGAAAATCGGCAGCGCATACTGCCATTTGACATGTATGTAATTGGCTCGCCTGCCGAGTTGGTGCCACTGAAGGTGAGCAACACGTTTAACTGCCACGTGTCCACCGAATCTTCATCCACGACATGAGCGATCTGCAATACGCGAAACCGCCCATTTCCATTTTCTGGCACTGCGTGGATGCCCTCGATCAGGAATCGGGAAAAACCATCGGCATCAACGTTTGTCGAGCCGGTCGTGCCCACAGCGTAGGTGGTCTCGGTAATTGACGATTTTTCGACGGTGGTTGCAGAGGTCCGTTGCGGCACGACGCCGGAAAATCCAGCATGGAAAAAACCGGCCAACTGATCTGTGGAGCGTTTCTGAAGTTCGGCCACCAGTTTGCGTCCGACGTGCGTTTCGATTTCAAACGTTACGTGCTCGGCGTCCCAGATTTCCTTCTGTTTCGCTTCCCCCAAACCGGTGAATCCAGTGGGGATATCAACCTTCAGTGGCGAAAGCCGCCGCCACTGCCTCGACTGCCACCAACCTGCGCCAGCGCAAAGAATCAGTAGCGTCAGAATTAGAACTCGATGTTGTTTCATACGAAAAACGACGCCGGAAAATGGGATGCCTGAGGAGGATCTGAATCCTGTGTTATTTTCCCTCAGTCACAGGGCTGTGATTCTCGATTTCAGTGTATTTAGACGCGACGGCACGGTCAATGGCGACGGGAGCCTGAACTTGATTGGTCGACAGGCTTAAGACAGGTTCAACTTTGGTGGCACAGGCGGGAGCCCACCCGCTGACTGGCGAGTTGTCTCCGAGCAATTCATTTCATTCTCCATCGCATTGCTTCGTCCAGCTCGGGCTCGGCGAACGCGAACAGGTGGATGAATTGACGATCCGCTGGCCGAGCGGACTGATTGAAACGCTGCAGGGAATTTGGGCTGACCGCCATCTTCTCATCGAGAAAAACCGTAACGAAGTGAAATCTGTTGTTCGAGGAGAATCAGAAATTCTGTCGTCGGCCAGTGGCGCGCTTGCGATCATCATTCAGGTCAGAGGGTGGTTCGTCAAACACCAGAAAGTCGTCTGATCGCCGGTAGGCGAACGTCAGAGTCAGCGCGTCCTGGCCGATGTGCCGTAACGAAGTGTACTGACCGAAGGCGTCGACGACGACATTGACCCTTGTCGGCAAGGCAGGCAGTTGTCGCTTCAAAAACTCAACGATGAGTTTTTCATCATCGATCTTCTCAATAATCTGTTGTACTGAGATGACGGCCTTCGGGTGTCGGGCACGCAGATCCTTGCGAAAGAGGTCTCGCACTTTTGAATAATAGGGATCATGGAACCGAACGTACTCGTTTACACAAAACGTTCCGTCGACAATCTGAGTGATTCGCAGATCATGCCCCGCCCCATCTCTGCGCCAAAGTCGAATAGCGTCGGCGACGGTGGATCGCTCGCACTGCCCGAAGTAGCCCCCCAGACACACAACGTGAGCGACGTGTAAAAATTCGATGTCGAAGTGACCGACGTCTGATGCCAGAAACGCGGTTGGGTTCCAGTCGTCGTACAGATACATCCAGCCGGGGTTTTTTGAGTTGTATCGATCGTGGAGATAAACGACCGGCAGCCCGGAACGTTTCATCGTGGCGACAACCTGAACAACACCATTTCGTGTCGTCCCCAGCGGGTCAAAATAACGAGAGCCGTGAGTGACCATCGCCACCGTTGATTCCACGATGTGCAGCTCCGACGGTTCGGTGAACTTTGGTTGCCAATTGTACGGTTCAAACGTTTCCGCAATCGGCAAACGCAGCGACAGGACGGCAATGGACAGCAGTTTCAACATCGAACCACACTCGGACAGGTCGAATTCGTATCAGAGCGAGCGATTACCCGCAGAGGCAACACCATGCACGATGGTGACCAGGGAAACGTACACTGTCTGCCTCATGGTGTAGCCGGCACAAAAGTCGTTGGCAGAGGGAGTGACCGGTATCGAGGAACCGTGTTGCATCAGGTACGCGTGAAACCCAATCGTACACTCAACCGATGTCTGCGGGAAAGCTTATCTTTTTCTGCGACACGAGCTGTCCATATTCATGCCCCCCAGAGGTTCGCGGTTGCGAGCACGACGCTGTCGAACCTTCGCGCTAATCGTCGCCAGGATTCGTTGAGCTCGCTGCGTACCATTCTGCTGCGCACCCTGTAGTGCGGCGTTCATGGACTTCTGCAGATTCACCATATCGCGCCGATACGTTTCGAATTCACGATGGTACCGGTCCATGTCGTTGTTGGGGACTCGCGGTTCTATGACCTCTTTAAAGACCTGCTCGATCCAGTTGCGATGGCCGGCCGCACTGGTGGTCCCGATGTCGTACGATTTCAATTCCCGGTGGCATTTGGCCGCCAGATCCCGCATCCACCGTCGCGCGTCGCGCCAGGCGTCACGGTCCTCTCGGTCTGCTGCCACCCGCTCATCCGGACCAAGGTCGCGATCCAGCTTGCCAAGGCTGGCCAGCATTGCCGAGAGCTTCTGTCGAGCACCGGCAAGTTGCCGCTCAATCTGAACGCTGGCACGCCAGGCACTTTCAATCCGTTCAAACATTCGCCCGGGCTTTGGGGCTGACGCTCCCGATGCCAAAGCCGGTTCCATCACAGCGTCGCCGACGGACTCGCCCGGCGCGGCGACAACCGACATACCGTCGGACAGGAGAATCGAGATCTCCCGGCAACCGTCAAGTGTCGGCAGCGGGACTGGACAATTCAGATACGCGCCGTAAACCGAAACCTGTTGCCATTCCGTGCCGAACAACGATACCGCCTGGAACTGGTTTGGGGCGATTGCGGCGGCAGCAAGAATATCAGCCAACGTAAATGGCAGGCCAGCCGGGTAAGCTGCAAGGACCTCGGCCGGTATGCTGACCATAAATCCACTCGGAAGACTTTCCGGCCGATCCCATGCCCATAGCGCCATGCCGGGAAGTCGCGGCATGGTGAACGGCTCCCACTGCACGGAGGGCGGTCTTTGTGAAAACGCTGTTTGCACGTGGATTCTCCCGACAGTTCACACTCTTTCAACCAGTACCAAACGCGTGGATTGTCGCTGCCGCGACATTCTATACTATGAGCGGAGCGGACGTCCTTTCTGTCTAAGGATTCCGCTGCATCTGCTGGCTTTCCTCGAAAACCTGTGAAGCACGTTCGTTGCTTTATTAATGCCTGAATTTTGCGGAATTACACATGACACCACTTCGACTCGTATGCCTTCTGACGGCAATATCACTGTCATCATCCGTTTCCGCAGAAAAGCCACACAACGTGCTGTTTATCGCGATTGACGATCTGAATGACTGGGTCGGGTGCCTGGGCGGCCACCCGCAGGTCAGGACACCGCACATCGATTCACTGGCGGCACACGGAGTCAACTTCACCAACGCGCATTGCCAGGCTCCCATCTGCAATTGTTCGCGAGTCAGCATGCTGCTGGGCAAATTGCCGTCGACGACGGGAATGTATTTTCTGGGGCCAAACTTTCGGCAGGTTGACGGCACAAAAAATGAAGAAACTTTGTTTCAGTATTTCCGTCGCCACGGTTACTACGCGTCAACTCGCGGAAAGATCTTTCACGGCAAAGTCGATCAGGAATCGTTTGACCACGTCAAACCAACGAAAGGCTGGCGGCGCAACAAGGAAAAGATCAGCTACAAACTGCCGAAGTCAAATCCTCTGTGGGACTGGGGACAGGTGGATGTTCCCGATGAAGAACAGCGAGACTATCTCACTGCGGAATGGGCCGCCCGCGAGCTGCCAAAGCTGGCCAAACAGGAGAAACCCTTCTTTCTGGCGGTCGGCTTTCATCTGCCTCACGTGCCGATCTATGCGTCTAAAAAGTGGTTCGACATGTACCCGCTGGACAACGTGCAGTTGCCGCCGGCACTTGCCACTGACCGCGATGATCTCAGCGAATACTCACAGCTGCTGACCCTCAACCCAACCGGCCCGCGGCATTCGTGGATGGTCGAGAACAAGGAATGGAAGCACGCCGTTCAATCCTATCTGGCCACGAACAGCTTTGTCGACAGCCTTGTGGGCATGGTTTTGGACGGGCTGCAGGACAGCGGAGAGGCAGACAACACGATCGTCGTTCTCTGGAGCGACCACGGCTTCCATCTTGGCGAAAAACTACGCTGGGCCAAGCGAACTCTGTGGGAGGAAACCACGCGAGTCCCCCTGATCTTTGCCGGACCGGGCATCACCAGCGGTATCTGTTCGCGACCGGTTGGACTGCTGGACGTTTTCCCCACACTGGCAGAGCTGTGTGAACTGCCGGCAAAGGAAGATCTGGAAGGACGGTCACTCACCGCGCTGCTGATCGATCCGGCAAAGAAGTGGAACCGCCCTGCCCTGACCACCTTCGGTCCCAACAATCACACGCTCCGCACGGACAACTGGCGTTACATTCGCTACAGCGACGGCAGTGAAGAATTGTACGATCACCGCACAGACCCCAACGAATGGCGGAATCTGGCTGACGATCCGCAGCACGAGAATCTGATCGCCGGACTTCGACGCTGGCTGCCCAACACGAATGTAGATCCACTTCCAGGTAGCCGAGGCTCGGACTCACCGCTCTACGGCGAAGGCGGCGACGTCCCAATGCACAAACTGATGAAACGTTGAGGCCCCAACACTTCTGCCAAGCCATTCGAATCCCTTTCCAGTCAGAATCCGCCATGTTCCGTTCTTCACTATTGTGTCTGCTGTTGTTCACATTCCCGGCCATCGCCGCCGCTGGTCCACGGGCCGCAGACCGCCCCAACATCATTTTCCTGATGGCAGACGATCAGGCCACCTATTCAATGGGCTGCTACGACACTCCGGGGGCGAAGACGCCAAACCTGGACAAGCTGGCCACTGACGGAATGATCTTCGACGCTCACTACGACACGACCGCCATTTGCATGGCCAGTCGAGCCAATGTGATGACGGGAATGTTTGAATACAAGTCGGGTTGCAATTTTGATCACGGTGCCCTGCTAACCGATCATTGGGTGCAAACATATCCCATGCTCTTGCGCGAAGCCGGGTATCGAACGGGGTTCGCCGGCAAGTTTGGATTCGAAGTGACGGACACGCCAGGAAAGAAAGGCGTACTGCCGGAAGGTGACTTTGACCTATGGGGAGGCGGACCTGGCCAGACGTCGTACGACACCAAAAAGAACAAGTCGATGTCGAAATACGCTGACGAGTACCCTCATTCGACATTGTCGTACGGAGCGTTTGGACGGGATTTCGTGACCGAATCGGCCGCCGGGGACAAGCCGTTCTGTCTGTCGATCAGCTTCAAAGCACCTCATCAGCCAGTACAGCCGGACCCGAAGTTCGATGACGTTTACCGGGACATGACATTCTCAAAGCCCGGCAACTACGGTCGTGAATTCGGAGAACACTTCAGCGAACAGAGCCGCCAGGGACGTCAGTACGAACGTTTTCACAGTTGGAAATACAGCACCGAATACAACGAGGTCATGGCGAAGTACTTCCAGCAGATTTACGCAATCGACGTTGCGGTCGGCATGATTCGCGACGCACTTGATGCGGCAGACGTCACGGAAAACACGGTGATCATTTACACGTCTGACAACGGCTTCATGAATGGCTCGCACGGCTACGGAAGTAAAGTACTACCGTACGAGGAGTCAACACGAGTTCCACTAATCGTGTTGGACCCACGGCACCCGAACAGTGGAAAGCAGCTGCGCTGTGGTGCTCTGACCGGTAATGTGGACTTCGCACCAACGATTCTGAAATTGGCGGGCCTGCCCGTGCCCGGCAGCATGGACGGCGGAGACCTGATGGCACTCTACGACGCCCCCAATGCCACTATTCATGAATCTCTGCCACTGATCAACGTCTGGGGGCCAAAGGAAGTCCACAGCTTTGGCGTCGTCACCAAAGACTGGAAATATGTCTATTGGCCGTACGCCGAAGGCGATTTCGAAGCGACCGAAGAACTTTTTGAGCTGGTCAACGATCGACTGGAATTGGCCAACGCGGTCGGTGACCCTCAACACAAAAGCACGCTGGCCAAAATGCGGTCGACCTACGACCAGGCTGTCGTTCACTGGGCTGACACCGCAGTCGACTATCACAACTACAAACCATACGGCACGATCTTTGATCGAAGTGTCGAGTGGTCGGCCAAGGCCGGGCTGATGCGGAGCAAAAAAAAGAAGTGATGTCGCTGGACGCGTTTTCAACGTCCGAGCGATTCACGTTTCGGTGTTTGCGTTCGTAGTTGCAGAACGAAAGTGGCGAGGCCCGAGCTGCCTATTGCTTCGGCGATAGACTACGGATGAATGCGACCAGATCAGCCGCTTCCTGAGCTGTCAGGTCGGTCAGTACACCTTCCGGCATCAGCGACGTTCTGCTCTGCTGCTGCTCCTCGATGTCCAATTTGCGTACGGTAATCATTTTTCCGTCAGCAGTTCGCAGTGTGACGCTCTCGACGGTTTCTGCCTGCTTCAGTCCGGTCAGTACTTTGCCGTTACTCGTGACGACAATCCACGTGACATATTTGACGTCCACCTTTTCGGACGGCTTCACGATGTGCTGCAGCAGTTCTGCTCGGCGTGGATACTTCTTCGCAACGTCAGTCAATGTCGGCCCGACCGACCGGTCAGCGTGAGTCACATCGTGACAGGCTCTGCATCGTGCGTCGCTCGCAAAGAAAATCAACTTTCCACGACGAGCATCTCCGTCTCGGGAGAGTACCAGCTGAGGATCAAAGGTGCGGCCCAGAGTCCTTTTGCGTTCGGCTTCGGGAATGAAATGATCAAACAAGCCCCGAATATTGCTGTTGGCATTCTTCGCGATGGTAATCGCAGCCGACCGATCTTTAGACGTGAGCTGCCCTGCGTGAAGTCGCGTGATCAGTGCCAGCGAACCTTCGGTGGAGCGTGCAAGCGTGGCCACGGCCGCATCTCGTTGTGCCTGAACTTTGCTGGCAACAAGAAACGCTAACGCCTTCGCTTCCGCCGAACGGGCAACCAGCGGCGGAGATGTTTCTGCGGATCTTTCATCGGACAAAGAACGGATCCACTCGGCAATCAATGCAACACCTTTGCTGTCGACCACCCGTGAGCCGACATACGGCATTCGCGAATAACCCAGCTTCGCCATGCGATACATCAGGACGGATCGGTACGGGTCGCCAGGGGTGACGATCTTCGCGTTCTGCATGCCAAACGTGCCGATGCCGGTGCCCTTATTCGTATTGAGTCCTTCAAATGACAGCTCACGATTCAGATAGAAGGAAACAATTGCGTTACCCTTTTTGTGGTGGCAAATGCCGCAATTTGCGTGCAGGTACGAACGAGCTCGATGGTTCAGGTCCTGCTGCTCGTCGTGCGGATCCACCAGTACAGCAGCTTTATCGACTGCACCGGGCGTTTTCAGGATGCCGGCCCGTTGCAGAGCAAGGTGATGTGTTGTCGCGTTCCCGCCACTTCCCATCTTCTTCTGCAGCTGGTTCGGCCTGAAGCCAAGAACGAACTTTGATCCCGCGTTGTGGCAGAGTCGGCATTCGTTGGTGGCGCTGGCGCGCCATGTTCGATTAGAGCCCGACGCAGCCCCACCGTCATCCGGCCAGCTGACAGACTTGTTGGCGCCGATGGATGTCACCAACTGTGCATCCGTGCCATCGTCGCGCCAAAGATAACTGTAGGGATTCCAGACGCCGTTGTCGTAGTGCAACACCTGGGTTTCGAGCGGCGTTGGTGGCATTGAGGGAATGACCAGGTGCTTGACCAGCACCGTTCCGTCGGGGTATGCGGGATTGCGGCTGTCGACGTCGCCGCCGATCGATTCGAGGCCGGGCACAGCCACCCAACGTTTCGCCACGGCGCCGTCCTGCCAGCGGGGAACAACCACGTCGTAGTTCACAACTCCGGCGGCAGGCTTCAGCTCTCTGACGGATTCGAACAGCCCGGTCTCGCTTAGCAATCTCGGAAACTGAGCAGACAAATCTTCGACGTCGTTGGGCAACAGTTCATAGATGCCCCCCGTGTAGTCGTAATCCAACACGAAAAGTTCTCCGTCGCTGCCTTGAGTGAAATCCACGATGCGAAGATCGGTGTCTACAATATCGCGGTAAACATAGTCGTCACCGTCCGGCTTCAGGCCCCAGATCGTTCCGGTAATGTAGTCGCCATAAACGAAGAAACCGCTCAGGCCACTAAGTTTTCCGCCGCGATAAACCGGGCCGCCGATGACCGAGTTGGCTTCCGAATGATGATGATCTCGCGCGGGCGGAACGATAGGCGTGGGGCCGACTTTGACTTCTGTGCGAAGATGAGCACGTCCCTCCATCACGGGCCAGCCACAGTTTTGACCGTTCTTCACGTGGTGCACCATCTCCCACGTTTCCCAGCCGTTGTCGGCCACCAACACTTCGCCCGTCTGTGAATCGATACCAAACTTCCAGGGATTGCGAAGACCGTAGGCGAAAATCTCAGCACGGGCGTCGTCGCTTTCGACAAACGGGTTGTCGGCGGGAATCGCGTAATTCAAATCTCCCGCGTTTCGATCGACGTCGATTCGCAGAATTGCTCCCAGTAGATCGGTGACGTCCTGGCCAGTGGTACGCCCGTCCGGAGGATTCGGCCCGGAACCATCGCCGGTGGAAATATACATCAGTCCGTCTGGTCCAAAGCGAAGACATCCCCCGTTGTGTCCGCCCGATGGCCATTTGATAAGGACCTGTTCGCTGTCTCCGTTCAGCACCAGTCGGCCAGCGGTGTTTCTGGTGGTGGAGTATCGTGACACGCGCGTATGACGCCCGCCTTCCGGATGCACGAGACAAACATACAGGTAACCGTTGTCCGCAAAATCGGGGTGCAATGCTGCGCTGAACAGGTTGACACCGCCACCTGCCAGCCCGGCAAGTTCTGCAACTCGGTGTTTGTCTGCCGAGTCACTTGATTTCGGGATGGTCAGAATGATGCCGTTCATCTGTGTGACCAGCATCTCGCCGCTCAAGGGTATCTCCTGAATGCTGGTCGGATGATCAAAACTGTGCCTGGCAAAGACACGGCTGGTCCTGTATTCCGATGGCGGCGTTGGCGTACCCTTCAGTCGGGAGGTGGTCCACGGCTTTCGCGGCTGGGCCTTCGCGTCAGACCCCGCGGCCACTGTCAGAACGATCAGCAAAGTTGTCAGAAAGAAATCGAGACGTATCATGACTGTGCAATTCACTGTGGAAGTCAGAACCCGGACGCCAACGTCAGCATTGCACGATCTAAGCCAGGATAATTCAAGCGACGTGCTAATTCTCGGCAGTAGACGACCAGAACTGCTGGTGAGTACTCATGAGGCTTTGCCGTTTTTTTGATACAAGCACGCAGCGCAAGCAAGAGTGTTTCACGGGTGTACAAGACCCACTCGCTGGCGCTTCGAGCTAGTATTGCGCCCCTTCCTCATGCCACAGGTTCTGCTGGTGGTTCTGATTGTCTGTGATTCACGACGGGGTGTCGTACTTCAATCAGACTTGCGTGTCCGGAGTGACTCCGTCACCGCCGCCAGTTCATCCGCACCAGATCCCGGTCCGCTTAGAGGCAGTGGCGAAAACACTTTCCTGACTGAGAAAATGTTGCTCCGGGGACCGCGAGTGTACACACCCATGAGAAATGTGCGTTAGACTCCGTATGGCCTGGCTGTAACGGCGGGCGCTCTGCAGGTCGCGCCGAAATCGGCTCGCAGATCCCGACACGTGTCATGAACACGCTCTGTCTGATGAGATGTTCGAAGTTGGAAAAGACTCCTCTATCAATTCTCTATACGCCGTGAATTCTTCAACATCACCGATATCGCACTCTGCCGAAAATGCGGACCCTGACGTGCCCGAGCATCGCGAACGCTGTTACGTTTGTTACCGACCCAGGACAGCCTGTTTTTGCGACGTGATCCCATCGATCAATAATCGCACGCACATCCTGATTCTGCAGCATGTCAAAGAACGATTCCACGCCTTCAACACGGCTCGGATCGTGAAGCAGGCGCTACAGAACAGCGAACTGCGTGTTAACCAGACAGCAAACCTGGCCGCTGCCACGCTGCCACTTCATGAATCGACCGGCGTACTGTATCCCGGACCGGACGCGAAATTGTTGTCGGACCTTTCGGTCGACGACAGGCCCACTCAACTGATCATTCTGGACGGCACCTGGCACCATGCCAAAACATTGATGCGAGACATCCCTGCCCTGCACCGGCTGCCTCGTTATTGCCTCGATCCCATTGCGCCCAGCACTTATCGGATTCGCAAAGAACCCACCGAGTCTGCCTTGTCGACCCTCGAAGCGACCGTGGATGCATTGCGAGTTCTGGAGCCAGAGACCGAGGGGATCGGGCAACTGCTGGGAGCCTTTGAACGGATGATTGACGATCAGGTCAAACACCCCAGGCAGATCGGACGACTGCGCCGAGCGACAGGACCACCGCGCCCGACCGTCAATATTCCGTCCGCGCTGATCCACGACATTGACAACGTTGTCGTGGCGTACGGTGAAGCTTCTTTCGGGGCAAAAGGGAAACATCGGGCAGATCAATCCCCGGTGTATTGGGTCGCTCAGCGGTTGGGTACGGGCGAATCATTTGAATGTGCGATTAAGCCGGTGGAACCCTTTGGCATCGGTTTCCTGCAATATCTTCGGCTGAACGAAAAAGACTTTCAGCAGGCATTGTCTGTCGACGCCTTTCGCCACGCGTGGCAGGACTTCATCAAGCCCACAGACACGCTTTGTGTTTATAATGAAAGCACGGGACGACTGCTTGGTCATGTTGGCGCAAGTCCAGTCCCGTCGGTAACGCTAAAGTCGGTCAATGTGCATCCGGGCAGTCGAAAGCTGCACAATGTGATCTCGTCACTCAATCTGAAACCGCCGACGGTCCCTCAAAAAGGCCGCGCCGGTGCGCGTCTGGCGAACGCGATTGCATTTGCCCGGTATCTGCACCAGCATTCCCTGGCAGCGAGCTCGCGGTAGTCAGTTTTTTCCGACCAGAACGCGTTCTCCGCATGCACATCCGAACGGATTCCACATTAGAGAAATTTACTTTTTGTCGTGAACGATGCTGGCTCGCGGGAGTAACGAAACTGCTGTTAAAAAGCGTTCTTCGCGGCCACAAGTCAGCGTGAAACGCTGTAGAATGGATTCTGTTGAAACGCTGCTGCAGTAAATCCTTCCTCCGCTTCCACGATGGCCACTATGAAACGCTCAGTCTCCTGCCCTGCCCTGTTAGTTCTTTCCCTTGCCCTGCACACGGCTGCGGCTGAAGATTCCTTTCCGCTGAAGGCGAAGCGGATCCTGTTACTCGGTGATTCGATTACCAACTCCGGCTATTACGTCGCGGACATCGAAACACAGTTGCGTATCCAGGGCGTCAATCCGATGCCGGAGATCGTCAACATCGGGCTACCGAGCGAAACCTGTAGCGGGCTGTCTGAACCGGATCATCCGTTTCCTCGACCGGACGTACACGAACGTCTGGATCGGGCATTGGCAAAAGTTAAGCCGGATGTTGTTGTTGCCTGCTACGGAATGAATGACGGAATCTACTATCCGTTCAGTGCAGACCGCTTCAAAGCCTATCAGGCCGGAATCAATAAGCTTGTCGACAAGGTGCACGCCGCTGGTGCAAAGATCGTGCTGGTGACGCCGCCTCCGTTCGATCCGACACCGCTGCAGAACAAGGAAGGTAAATTGCTGCCCGCCGGATCCGAGAAGTTTGCGTGGTTTGCCATCTATGAAAACTACGACAAGGTATTGCAGCGCTACGGCAAATGGATTCTGGAACAAGGGGACAAGGCAGAGATGGTCATCGACGTACACGCGCCGGTGACAGAGTTTCTGGCTGAGCAGCGCAGGACAAATCCGAAGTTTCATGTGGCGGCGGACGGTGTTCATATGAATGAGGCAGGCCATCACATCATGGCGGCAGCGATCCTGAAGGCCTGGGGCGTGGCATCGTGGGAGGAACCTGCGGCCGAACTGCAGCAATTGATGAAGCAGAAAGAGAAGGTACTGCACGATTCCTGGTTGTCCTACGTCGGCCACAAGCGGCCGGGAGTGAAAGACGGACTGCCGCTGAACGAAGCGACGGCTAAGGCGAATGAGCTGAACACAAAGATTGAGCCGCTGATTAAGGCAGCGCGCCAGCCAACCACTTCGAAGCGACCGGCAACCGGAGGCACGGTGCACCAGATTCATTACCCTGCCAGTGTGCACGATGGTGAACTGCGGCTGTACGTCGACTACTACCTCTGGATTCCAACCGGTGTGGACAAACTTCGGGGCATCATCGTACATCAGCACGGTTGCGGCCCGGGAGCATCGATCGGCGGCCAAACCGCCGCCGACGATCTGCACTGGCAGGCCCTGGCGAAGAATCAAAGTTGCGGGCTGATGGGTTCGTCGTATGAACCTCGCAAGGGGGTCAACTGTCGACTGTGGTGTGATGCTCGCGATGGTTCCGAGCAGCGTTTTCTGCAGGCGATTGACCATTTTTCGATGGCGACCGGGCGGCAGGAATTGAAGACGGCGCCATGGTGTCTGTGGGGACATTCGGGAGGTGCGTTCTGGGCATCGCTGATGCAGACGATGCATCCGGACCGCATCGTTGCCATCTGGCTGCAGTCCGGAACGGCCTTTGGATACTGGAAGAATGGTCAGATCGAAACGCCGGACATTCCTGCAGCAGCGTTCGGTGTTCCTGTCATGGGCAATCCCGGACTGAAGGAGAAAGACCACGAACGCTTCCGCGTCGCGTACGACGGTACGAATGCCATGCGAAATGAGTATCTTTCCGCGGGCGCAGCATTCTTCGAATTCGCCCCCGACCCCAGGACGGCACATGAATGTGGTGATTCACGTTATCTGTCCATTCCGTTCTTCGATTTCTGGCTGACTCACCGGCTGGCTGACGATGGCTCGTGCAAGCTGAAGCCTGTCGACGACGCAGTGCTGGCGGCATGGAAACGGGATGTCGCTCCTCAGCTGGACGAATTCATCAGGACCGGTGCCGTCAACGACACAACTCCTCCGGATGCGCCCGGAAAGGTCACAGCCAGACGTCTTGAGAACGGCAGCGTGCAACTCACGTGGACAGCCGAGGCCGACTTCGAAAGCGGGATTCGCAGCTTTTCAATCGAACGCGAAGGACGGCGGGTTGCTCAGATTCCGGAGAATCCCGTCGGCCGCTTCGGGCGGGCCCTGTTTCAGTCAATGTCTTACCACGACACGCCCGAGCAGCCGTTGCTGAAAATGGAGTATGTCGACAGGGACGCTCCGTCCGATCGGCTGCCGAAGTACGGTGTACGTACAATTAACAGCGTTGAATTGATTTCGGATGCAACTGTTTCCAAATAGTGTTCGCGTTCTTTGCTTCCATGCCTTTCTGGCGTCTGTTGCCGGCGCAGATGAAGCACAGCTTGATTTTGCGCGCGATGTGGCTCCGATCTTTCAGTCCCATTGTCTGCGCTGCCATACAAATAGCGACGCCAAAGGTGACTTGTCGCTGCAGACGTCGCGCGGGCTTCGTGACAATGAATACGTAATTCCGGGTAAACCTGCGGAAAGTCATCTGCTGGATCTCGTGACTTCACAGGGAAACAAAACACCTGCCATGCCGAAGGAAGGCACACCGTTATCCGACAGGCAGGTGGAGACGTTGCGACGCTGGATTCAGTCAGGAGCGAACTGGCCCGCGGCCGTCGTTTTGCAGCAACAGTCCAAAGCGGACGCATCGTGGTGGTCGCTGCAACCCTTGCGATCTGTGAAAGTGCCGGAAGCAGCGACATTCACGGGAGAACATGCGGCCACGTCTGACCACCCCATCGACCGGTTTATTCGAGCGAAACTCGCGGAGAACAATCTCTCACCATCGGCGCGGGCTGATCGTCGCACTCTTATTCGCAGGCTGTACTTTGACCTGCTCGGCTTGCCGCCTGAACCGGAGATCGTCGCAGACTTTGTGACGGACACTAATCCCCGGTCATACGAAGACCTGGTTAATGAACTGCTGCGGTCACAACATCTGGGTGAACGCTGGACGCAACACTGGCTGGATATCGCCCATTACGCGGACACGCACGGTTTTGAACGAGACAAGCTTCGTGACAACGCGTGGCGGTATCGCGATTACGTGATTCGGTCGTTCAACGATGACAAGCCTTACGATCAGTTTCTGCGAGAACAGATTGCCGGCGACGTGCTTGCTCCGAACAACGACGAATCTGTGATCGCAACCGGATTTCTGGCTGCCGGACCGTGGGACTTTGTCGGCCAGGTGGAAACGAAGAGCCCCCTGTTGCGCCGAGCGTCCAGAGCTCTCGACCTCGACGACATGGTGACGCAGGTGATGACCGCCACAACGGCGATGACCGTCAACTGTGCTCGGTGTCACGACCATAAACTCGACCCAATCACGCAGCGAGAATATTACCAGCTGACTGCGGTCTTTGCGGGTCTGCAACGCAGCGATCGCGATCTGGGAAAGAACGCTCGCCTGAAATACGAAACAAAACTCGCACAGCTGGAATCAGAGATCAACGACGTGTCGATGGTGATCGGCCGACTGGAAGGGCACGCGATTGACCTGGCAGACGTTGTCGGCGGCGGTACGGGCTTCGGGACAGGTCGCAAAGGAGTGGGACTTGATGCCCGCACGGGAAAGACTCAGGACCGACCGTTTGGAGATCTCGGCAACGTTAAACCGGGCAATTATGCAAAGGTCGATCACTTATACATTGATGGCGTGTTTGTCCCGGCGAACACTGAAACACAGATCAGTTCGACCGGATTGATGGCGACGGGACTGCCAACAAACCGCGGTGAAGCATGGGACATGATTCGCAACGGTCCTGTGTCGAGTCAGTTTTCCACAAAGCTTGGCACGGTGGACTACAACACCGCCGGCCATTCGATGATTGGACTGCACGCCAACGCGGGAATCACATTTGATCTCGTCGCTATCCGCCGGGCCATTACCGGCAACGATGCCGAAACAAAGTCGGACAAAGTGAAAGCTGCCACGCTGGGGTTCACAGCGGTCGCGGGTTATGGCGGAAGACCGGAAGAGCCGAGTGCTGAGTTTCATGTTTTTCTGGACGGGACACTTCGGCAACACGGGAGAATCGGCCGCAATGACGCTGTCCCGATTCAACTCTCAATCCCCTCGTCCGTTCAGTGGCTGACGTTGATCTCAACGGACGGCGGCAACGGCTATGGACATGACCAGATAAGTTTCGGCGATCCGCACATTCACACGGAGTCTGCGGTAAAACGTACCACGACGCAGGAACAGCAGCTGGCAGAGCTTCGTCGCGACAGGAAACGCCTTGAACAACAGCTTTCAGAATCTGGTGAGCCACCCGTATTCTTTGGTGTCGTCTCGGAAACGCCGCCAGCCGTACACGTGCTGGACCGCGGCGATCCGGAATCGTCCGGGGCGGTGGTCAACCCGGGATCGTTGGCATGGAACGGAACGCCTGTTGAATTTGGCACGACAGAAACGTCGGATGCACAACGTCGAACTGCGCTGGCCAACTGGATCACCAGTGAAACGAATCCATTGACGGCTCGAGTGATCGTAAATCGTCTGTGGCACTGGCATTTCGGGCAGGGAATCGTGTCGACGCCGAGTGACTTTGGGTACGGTGGCGGTCGGCCTTCTCATCCCGAGTTGCTGGACTGGCTGGCGACGGAACTGATCACGCACAACTGGAGTCTAAAACACATTCACAGACTTATTGTAACATCAGAAACGTACCAACAGGAAAGCGTGGAGCGCGCGGCAGGTCGGCAACCCGTTCCAGATTCAGGCAAACGGCAGGCTGAAGATCTGTCCCGCGAAAACGAAAAACGACCGTCAGAAATTGACGACGACAATCGGCTTCTTTGGCGAATGAATCCGCATCGGCTGGAAGGGGAAGCCGTGAGAGATTCCGTTCTGGCCGCAGCCGGTAAACTCAATCAACAAATGTTCGGCCCGGGCTATCGGGATTTTGACTACAAGGAAGCGTACGCTCCGATTTATACGTACCAAACCGCAGACTCGCCGGAACTATGGCGACGGAGCATCTACAGATTCATTGTCCGCACAACACCGCCACAGTTCATGACGACGCTGGACTGTCCCGATCCGGCAAATCTGACTCCAAAGCGAAACGTCACGACAACTCCCCTGCAGTCTCTGGCGTTATTCAATAACGAGTTCATGCTGAAGCAAGCCGAGTACTTTGCTGAGCGGCTGCAGGCCGAACATCCAAATGACGTCCCGCGGCAGGTGGCGCGCGCCTTTGAACTGGCATTTGCACGGCATGCGACAATCAATGAACTTCAGTACGCTGTACAGCTTGTGCAACGAAATGGGCTGCTGCACCTGTGCCGCGCATTGTTTAATGCGAATGAGTTTGTGTATGTGGACTGACTTTACGGACGTTGTCGCCGACCGCAGTTTCGTTCTGCTACGTTGCCCAGTGCGATTCTGTTGCGGGCATTCCTTTGTGAGCATTCAGGTTTCTGAAGACATGGTGACTTCGCTATGAGTGATAGCCCGGGTACAGATGTCCTGTCTCGACGAAGAGCACTGCAGCTTGCTGGCGGCGGCTTTGCTGCGACAGCATTTGATTCGATGCTCAGCGCAGGCGAATCGCCGCATCACCAGCCAAAGGCCACTCGCGTCATTCAGATCTTCTGCCCTGGCGGTATGAGTCAGGTCGACACATTCGACTACAAGCCGGAGTTGCAGCGACGTGCAGGACAGCCCTTCGACCCTGATGGCAAACTGCAGTTCTTCGCGTCAAAGCCCGGCAACTGTCAGCCAGGATTCTGGAGATTCCGGCAGCATGGCGAATCCGGTCGATGGATTTCCAGCCTGTTCCCTGGCCTGGCCAGGCACGTCGACGAAATGGCGTTTATCTATTCGATGCATAGTAAATCGGCGCTGCATGGCCCCGGTTGCTTCATGATGAATACCGGCTTCACATTGCCGGGGTTTCCCAGCATGGGCTCATGGGTCACGTACGGACTGGGCAGCGAATCCAATGATCTGCCTTCGTTTGTTGTCCTGCCGGATCCCAGTGGTTTGCCACCGGGCGGGATCATTAACTGGGGTGCCGGATTCCTGCCGGCAGTTCACCAGGCGACAACACTGAACACAAAATCAGGCCAGCAGCCCATCGCGGATCTGTTTCCGCCAACCAGCTTTGCCGAAGTCAATCGCGCAGCTGACACGGCGGGACTCAGATTTCTCGAAAGGCTGAATCGTCGGCATCTTGCCGAGCGAAACGGCAACAGCGATCTGGACGCTCGCATCAAAGCCTACGAACTGGCTGCCAGGTTGCAGCTGAGTGCGCCGGAAGTGACCAACCTGTCATCCGAACGCGATTCGACTCAGCAGATGTACGCCATTGAAGACAAAGCCGTCGGGCCATTTGGGCGGCAGTGCCTGTTGGCCAGACGACTGATCGAGCGTGGAGTCCGCTTTGTTCAGATTTACTGCGGTGCGGAAAACACTCAGGCAAAGGAGATTCGACCGAATTGGGATTCACACGAAGACCTCGTTCGCGATCACGGGTACTGGGGACGAGTTCTGGACACAGGTGCGTCTGCGTTGCTGGCCGATCTGAAACAACGCGGGTTGCTTGATGAAACGCTGGTCATGTGTACGACGGAATTCGGTCGTCAGCCAGCAGCTCAGGGGAAACGTGCAGCCGGACGAGACCACAACGCCGGCGCATTTACGTCATGGCTGGCCGGAGGCGGCATCAAGGGCGGCGTTGGCTACGGAGCAACGGATGACCTTGGCTTCAAAGCGGTCGACCACCCGACGTATAGCTACGATCTACACGCCACGGCACTTCACCTTCTCGGTATCGACCACACCAGATTGACGTTCTATCACAATGGAATTGAACGACGTCTCACCGATGTGCACGGTCACGTCATCGACGAAGTGCTGGCGTGAAACGGCATCACTTCAGCATCGGCAACATGCCGCAGATGCGGAGAATTGCGACCACAGATGCCGAAGGCCAATGGACAGTCTACTTCAGAGCGAACTGCTGCAAGTCGCCCCATGTTGTAGGCGTTTCGGCCTCTGACGGCGGCGACGTGATACCCAGTTTTTCACGTCGAAGTTCCTGGATGAGTGACGCCAATTCGAACTCAAAAGCTTCCAGCCCGCCAATCAAATCACTCATCCATTTACAGATTGAGCCTTCACCGACGGCTCCAGCCACGCGGAGGTGTCCGACTCGCATGCCCTGCACAATTAATGGAATCTCAGATTTCCATTCCTCGTGTGCTTCAGTTTTTGTCTTCCGTTTCCAGCTCGCATGGTACTCCTCACCAATGAGCGGCAGATTGACCATCAGCTCTACCGTATCCATCTCGAATCGTTCAGCAAACTGAGTCAACGTTTCCCAAAGTTGCTGCCAGTTGTAGTCTCCGTTAAGACGAATCTCTTCATCGTAAAGCACCGTTCGATCGGGAGCAGATCGCCGCAACATCGAACCAGTCAGCCGACGAAGGCGATTGGTCAGCAGGCTCATTTCCGTGTGGCCGAAGGAACGAGTGAGAACCAACAGCGACAACGAAGTGCCGACGCCCACATACGCGATCGATTCCCGACCAGTGTATGTGGCGACAACGGCACCCATACCGGTGATCGCACACAGCAACGCCATGAGCACCAACAGCCATACGCCGTCCACTCCTTTTCGTGCCAGGCAATGATGAAGATGACCGCGGTCGGTGGTATAGATACTTCGTCCCGTCAGCTTTCGTCGAACAATGGCCATCGCAACGTCGAACATCGGAATGGCCCAGATCGCTGTCGGCAGAATCAACGCCATAGCCGCATATTGCTTGATGGAACATTTCAATGCGATCGCTCCAAGGATGAGGCCGATCAGCATGCTGCCGGAATCGCCCAGGAACATTCTGGCGGGAGGAAAATTGAAGATCAGGAATCCTGAGAGTGCTCCAGCAAGGATTAGCGAGATCATTAAGCCGTCGGGGCGACCACCAAGAATGAAAAGCACGGCAGCGACCGAAAGACTCAACACGATCCCCGTCGTACTCGCCAGACCATCCACGCCGTCGATTAAGTTCAGCGCGTTGATGGCTCCCACCAGCCATAACAGGGTCATCAGCGGTGCAAGGTCACCAAACGATATCGTAACGCCAAAGCCGCTGACTTCGCGGACGATGATCCCGGACGGAAGCAGAACTAACGCCGCTAAGATCTGGCCAGCCAGCTTCTGACGTCCCCGCAGCCCGTAACGATCGTCGATCATTCCGATCGCCACAATCAATCCACCGGAAACGAAAAGCGAAGCCAGAAACTTCGCATCGTTAACCGTTGGCTTAAGAAGCCCGGGATACAACCACAGAGTGATGGTGACAGCAACGATCGCTGAAATCAGGATCGTGGGCCCTCCCGTAAGGGGAATGGGACGTTCATGAAGCTTGCGGTGATCATCTGGCTGGTCGAGCAGGCCAACGCGACGAGCAAACCGAGCCACGAGGGGCGCAAGGATAACACTGGCAACGAACGCCGTGAGAAATGCGGCAGGGCCAAATGGCATACTAGGGAAGCCTGAAAGACTAAATTAACCTGAGAGGAATGGGCGACGGCACTTGGCGGTAGGGCAATCACTACTACATTGTCACGCGGTGACTATGGCGGTTGCAAGCGTGTAATTCGTCAATCCGAAAAACACCCTGGATCTTCACCGACTGTCACAAGCGGCAGAGGGACACGAGTGCAGCATTTTCTGAGTTGTTGCGAATCGGCATCGCCAGGATCATGCCGTGATTCACATCCTCACCGTCACGTCGACAGACCTTCCCGCTGGGAATGCGAAAGCATCCCCCGGCAGCTGCAACGACGACCGCTGGCAGCAGCGGTAGAGAACCCGGAGTTGCCGCGAACATGAGCGATGACTCGGGATTCGTCCGCCGAATCTTATCGACCGCTCAATGGACGACGACCTACCAGACGCGTTCTGCGCCCCGGAGCTTAGATCATGTAATCCGTTGACCGGCCGAGAATTCGGTCGACGAGGTCCTGAGAAAACTCAACGGTAGGCGACCGTTCGGGGTCGAGGTCCGTAGGATTGATCCCACAATAAACGGACCAAGGCCCCAGGTGCCGCCAGCGTCCGGCTCTCTGCGGCTCGTTTGGCAGCACAGGAGTGGTGCAGCGATTGCAGCCGATTGACGAGTATCCCTGATCGTGCAGCGGATTTGTGATGACTTTGTTTTCGCTGATATATGCGGCCAGCTGATCGTCATCAAAATTCACAAGCGGATTGATTCTCACGCAGTTCAGACGAGTATCCACCGACAGGATGGGGCAAGCGCCACGGGCACCTCCATCCGACCGACGTAGACTGCTGATCAATGCATCGTATTGCCCGGCAACGGCGTCCAGCGGAGCGGATTTTCGCAGTTCGCAGCATTCCTTCTGCCCTTCGGGAGTCAGATACAGGACGCCACGTTCCGCCGACTGTTCTGCCATTGACTGTTCCGGCGCCAATGTTTTGATGGTCAACCCATATTCCGTGGCAAGACGATCCCGAGTTTCCAGCGTTTCCGGGAACAGAACGCCCGTATCGACAAACAGAATGGGCATGTCAGCCGATACGGCCTGCAACATGTGGCAGATCGTGTTGCCGGATTTCTGCATAGAAGACAGCGCAGCAATCCGATTGCCAAACGTACTCTGCGCCCACGAAAGCAATTCCTGAGGCGATCGTTCCTCAAATGTGCGGTTCACTTCAATCAGGTCTGCCTGACTCAGCCGTGCCATTTCAAATATTTCTCGGTAAAAACCTATTGTGCTTCATTAAAGTTTGGTAACCAGCGGCAGCGGCCCATCTGGTGCCGAGCGTCAGCTCGAATCGGCTTGCGGACGGTCCCGCATCCCTGCCTGCAACATTCCGTGGGCGACTAATTAACCCGCCCATTGACCGCTTAATGATAACGGTTAGGCCCATATCCGCCAGCACCAGATTCACCAGAGACAAGTCGCGGCGACGGCACAGAAAGCGGCAATTGGTGATTGTCAGTGGTGCCAATCGTCACGGCCACTACGATACAAATGCCGCACGCGCCGACGACTTGAATACCATATGGCCCGAGCCACGACACGTTTCGAACACCAACAGCACACCCGACTGATTGCCGACCAGGCGTCTGAAGAAAAAGGAATTACCATGCAATCAATTGACAAAAGCAAGGCGATCCACCGCGTCATGGAGTTAATGGCCATACCCGGACAGAGTTGCGAAGAGTCGAAGGTTGCCACGTGGCTGCGCGAAGAGCTCATCCGTGCCGGCGTCCCGAAATCCGCAATTTCGTCGGATACGGCTCACCGCCGGAGTCCCGCTGGCGGACAGGTTGGCAATCTGATCGTAAAACTGAAGGGCAACATTCGGGCCCCCCGCCGATTGCTGATGGCTCATCTGGACACCGTTCCACTGGCCGTCGGTTGCAAACCAGTTCGCAAGGGCGATTTGGTCCGTCCCGCCGGCAAAACCGCTCTGGGTGGCGACAACCGCGCTGGCTGCGCTGTGGTCCTGACTGCGGTTTCCGAGATTCTGCGACGGAAGCTGCCGCATCCGCCGTTAACATTGTTATTTACGGTCCAGGAAGAAATCGGCCTGCGTGGCGCGCGATTTCTGACAGCAGGCAAGCTTGGCCGCCCGGAACTGTGCTTCAACTGGGATGGCAGTGATCCGGCAAGCCTGATCATCGGTGCCGTTGGAGCGACGAACCTGTCGATCACCATTGAAGGGATCGCCAGCCATGCCGGTGCCCACCCGGAAAACGGAGTCAATGCTGCAGTCGTTGCCTCTCTCGCGATCGCGACATTGCAACGTGATGGATGGCACGGGCTTGTCACAAAGTCGAAAAAACGTGGTGCCAGCAACGTTGGCGCGATCAATGGCGGAGCTGCAACCAACGTTGTGATGCCCGATGTGGTGATCGAAGCCGAAGCACGCAGCCATCAGCCGGCCTTTCGCAAACGCATCGTGAAGGAGTATCGCAAAGCATTCGAAGCTGCGGTCCGTTCAGTCACAAACATCACCGGAAAACGTGGCAAATTGACGTTTGAGGAAGACACGCGATACGAAGCATTCAGCATTCCCGAAAGCTCAGCGTGTGTCAACGTAGCCAAGGCTGCCGTGCGACAAATGGGGCTGCGACCACTGCCCCGTGATTGTGACGGCGGACTGGACGCCAACTGGATCTCTGCCCACGGTTACCCCGCAGTGACATTAGGATGCGGTCAGGCGGGAATTCACACCGTCGACGAAACACTGTTTATCCCGCAGTTTCTTGACGCCTGCCGCATCGCTACCGCCATCGCTGCGAATGTGGCGTGATCGCTATCAGGCGGGCCGCGGGAGGTCGAACCGGTCCTTCGTTCTGCAATAGCTGAGCCCACCCATTCGACCGACAGCGTCCAGCAAATCGGGATCAACCAGGTCTTTCGCACCAATCACGTTGTCGTCGATGTGTACGTGAACGATACTCCCGACGACAATATTGGCACCACCCGGACCGTCGCCGATATTCAAAATGTGCATTTTGCAGCATTCGAATTGAACGGGCGATTCCGACACTCGCGGAGCAGTGATTTTCACACTGGACGACGCCGTCAGTCCGAAAACATCAAATTCGGATTCCTCCGGCGGCAGCGAGGCTGCTGACGCGTTCATGGCTTTCGCAACCGACGACGAAACAATGTTCACCACGAAATCACCGGTGTCCTGAATATTCCTCAGCGTATCTTTGGGTTCGCCGTCCCTGTTGTTGGCCGGACAGAAAAGCAAACTGGGCGGGCGTGAGCCAACTCCGGTGAAGTAGCTGAACGGAGCGACGTTCGTGATGCCGTCAATTGAGATCGTCGAGACCCACGCAATCGGTCGGGGCACAATACAATGAATCATCTGCTGATAGAACACGGACGCACGCACGTCGGCAGGATCGAAATCCATCGGATTGACTTTCCATCAGTTATGCAACGTCGTCCAATGGTATCAGCTTTGGAACAGCGACTCGCAATCCGACGACGGGACCACGGGCCTTTCGCAGACCATGAAAATCGTGTTCAAGAAACTTCCGCAGCAGGGCAGGTGCTTTCGTCCGAACGTACTGATTCACGAATGTTTCCATCTGACGGTCGTAGTTGGCCTGACTGCCTGTGTGCATATAACAGCCACCTTTAAACCTCCGAATGTCGCCGTCGAACGCGGGACTGATGTGATACAACTCGTGAAAGGTTGTGACCAGCTTCTCCGTGTACGTCTGGTTCAGGAAGCGAGGCAGATAGAACGTGAGAATGTAGAGCATCTCCTGGCCATCATGGTACAACCGTTGAACGGTCCACTTTCGGCCGTCTCTGCGTTCCGTCAGAGCACCACGTTCAAATCGCATGGGGGTCAGCTTCGCCTGCATGCCCCATTCCACCGGCGACCGTGTCTGTGCGAATGTCACGGCCACCCGGCTCATGTCAATGTGACGAAACTCCGGATGACGTCGACAAACGTCTTCACAGAGTCGCCTCATGGCGGCACAAAAATCAAACGCCTTACCGGGCAATTGACTGACCTCGGGCAATCGGGGGGAACGGCTTCCGTGAGTCCGCTCTCCGGACCACTGCAGATTCTGAAGGCTATTCGCTTCCTCGTTCTGCGGCAATATCGGCTTTCAACGAAAACAGGCCGCTCCGATGGAGCGGCCTGTCGTGTAATCCGGGCCTACGACCTGAATGTCCCTGCTATTCAGTAGCTTCTTTTGCCTCAGCATCCGCCGATACGGCCTTTTCAGAATCCGTGACCGGTTCATCCTGCTGCGGAGCAGGCTCGTCACTGACAGGCTCATCACTGACGACCGGAGCGGTTCGCTTCCTGGACTTCACGCGATCCCGTTCGCCGACGAATTCGATCAAGGCCTGCTGGCCCGCATCGCCAAGTCGAACGTTGGGAAGCCGCACGATTCGCGTGTACCCACCGTCGCGATCTGCGAACCGCTCAGCCAGTTCGTCGAACAGAATTGAAACGGCATCATTGTCTCGCAGCAGCGAAAATGCCTGCCGACGAAGTGCGACGGCCGGAGAAATGGTCTGCGACCACTTCTGCCATTTGTCAGATGTCCGCCAGTCACGCCATGCGTCAGACCCCTTCTCGGCATCTGTCGCAAACTCGGCCGCGGCCTGCTCGTGAGCAACGGCCTTCTTGCCAAGCGTGACCAGTTTTTCAACGAACGGGCGAAGCTCTTTAGCCTTCGCAACCGTTGTGACGATGCGTCCGGCCACGCGTGGCCGCAGCGGATCGTCCTCGTCCACGCGCACCGTCTTTATCAGACTGGCCGCCATGTTGCGAAACATCGCCTTACGGTGAGATGCATTTCGCCCAAGTTTTCTTCCACGCAGTCGATGTCGCATGGCGACAAATCTCTCAATCGTAGTCTAAGGAAATTCTGTAATCTTACTTCCGCGGCCTAGCCAATGGCTTGTTGGTTCGGAAGTCGCATGCCCAATGCCAGTTCGATCTCTTCCAGACGTTCTCGCACTTCGTCGAGCGTCGTTTCACCGAAGTTGCGAACCTGCAGGAGCTCATCTTCCGATCGCACAACAAGATCGCGGACGGTATTGATACCGACGGACTCCAGACAGTTTGTCGCCCGTACCGAAAGATTCAGTTCGGCCAGACTCTTGTTCAGCTTCTCTTCCAATTCCATGTCCACCGGCGAGTATCCAGTGGATTCCATCATCCCCTTCAGCCCACCATCCTGGTTCGCTTCCGGACCAGGCTCACGGTACGTAATGAAGCAGTTAAGATGCTTCCGTAGGATTTTGGCCGCTTCGACAAGTGCCATGGATGGAGAAACAGTTCCGTTGGTCCAGATTTCCAGGTTGAGTTTGTCGTAGTTCGTCCGCTGGCCTACACGCGTTTCCTGAATCTGATGCCGGACACGCGTAATCGGCGAGAACGCTGCGTCCAGGGGAATAAGGCCGACCTCCGGATCGTTCTGATAGTGTTCCGACGCAGGCACATAACCGCGCCCGTTCTCCACCGTCATCTCGATATTGAAGGGGACATCGTCAGTCATCGTAGCAATCACCAGATCCTTGTTGATGACCTCAACCTGATCATCGCAGATCACATCCGCACCAGTGACCACACCCCGAGTGTTCTTCTCAATGCGCACTGTCTTGACAGACGCGCTGTAGTTCTTCAACACCAGTGACTTCAGATTGAGGCAGATGTCGGTCACATCTTCCACCAGCCCTGGGATCGTAGTGAATTCGTGCTGCACGCCCTGCACCCGCACTTTGGTGATCGCGGCACCTTCGAGGCTGGACAGCAGGATTCGCCGCAGACTATTGCCCACAGTCGACCCAAAGCCACGTTCAAACGGCTCGGCCACAAACCTGCCATACTCCGCCGTCAGGGACTCCCGAACCGGGAAGACCCGACTGGGAAGTTCCAAACCACGCCATCGAATTCGCATTATGTATTCTCCTGAAACCGGGGCTCTTGTTAGTCAGACCGCGTCAACCGCGTAAAGAAAAAACGTCAACTCAGACGCGACGCTTTTTCGGGGGACGGCAGCCGTTGTGCGGCAGTGGGGTGACATCTTCGATTGACCGCACAGTGATACCTGAAGACTGTAGGCCCGTAATGGCGCTTTCGCGTCCCGAACCGGGTCCCTTAACCCGAATCTCGATCTCCTTCACGCCACACTTCGCCGCTCGTTCGGCAACAGTCTCGGAAGCTCGCTGCGCTGCAAACGGTGTGCTTTTGCGACTCCCCTTGAACCCGACGGTGCCCGCAGTGGCCCAACACAAAACGTCACCATTTGTGTCGGTCATGGTCACAATAGTGTTGTTGAAGGTTGCTTTGATATAAGCGATGCCCTTCGTTACGTTGCGACGGACTCGCTTTTTTTGCTTTACTTTTGCCACGATTCAATTTCTCACAGATTAACGGAAGTCAGAGGGCCATTAAGCAACACAGACTTAGTGTTTGGCGTCCTTTACGCCCTTCTTTCCGGCGACGGTCTTTTTTCGACCCTTTCGAGTCCTCGCGTTGGTCTTCGTCCGCTGTCCACGGACCGGAAGGCCTCGGCGATGCCGCAGCCCTCGATAACACTGAATCTCACGCAGCCGACCGATATCCTGCTGAACTTTTCGCCGCAGTGGTCCTTCAACCGTGTAATTCTTGTCCAGATGATTAGTGATTCGACTCACTTCATCTTCGGTCAACGCACTCGCCCGAATATGCGGAGCGATCCCCAACTCATAGCAGATATTGACCGACAGAACACGACCAACACCGAAGAGATAGGTCAACGCAATATACGTTGGCTTATTGTTTGGGATGTCCACACCAAGAATACGAGGCATCGAAGCTCACTCCAACTAACAAAACAATTCTGAGCCGTCACAGACGGACCGCACGCGAACAACGGGTTCTTTTCCGGATGCAGTCCAAATGCCGCATCGTCGAACAATCACGACCGTCGCCCCTATATTAACTCAATCAACCCTGACGCTGCTTATGGCGAGGATTCGCAGTGCAGACAACGTAGGTGCGGCCACGACGACGAACCGTCTTGCAGTGCTCACAAATTCGTTTGACGCTTGACCGAACTTTCATCGAACCAACTCCCACGGGCAAATATCTAAAACCGTTTTCCGCAGCTAATCATCAGTGTCCAACAGACCTGAGTAATTTCGCATGATCAAATGCGAATCAATTTTCTGCACCAGATCCAAAGCCACGGAAACAATAATCAAAAGACCGGTCCCCCCGAAGAAACTCGCGATCGCGTAGTCTCCCGTAAGGGTTGTGGAAATCACCGTTGGTATCACGGCGATAATCGCAAGAAACGCCGCACCCACATAGGTAATTCGCATCATCACCTGTTCCAGATGTGACGCCGTGCGACCTCCCGGTCGATAACCGGGAATAAAGCTTCCCATGTCCTTCAGATTCTCCGACATATCTTTGGGATTGAAAGTAATGGCCGTCCAAAAATAGCAGAAGAAGTAGATCAGAAAGATATAGGTTAGATTATAAACGAATCCCTGACCAGGACTGAACGCACCGCCCAGCACCCTCAGGATCTCGCTGTTTGGCCAGATGTTTGCCAACTGATTAAAGACGAAAAACGGCAGCAGAAGCAAACTGGAAGCAAAGATAATCGGCATGACTCCCGCCTGATTCACCCTCAGTGGCAGCCACTGTCGTTGGCCACCCATCACTTTTCGACCGCGAACATGTTTTGCACTTTGAATCGGGATTTTGCGTTGCCCTTGGGTAATGAACACCACCCAGACAATCACAATCACAAACAGAGCTGCCAAAACCAATAGAATTTCGACACCCTTTCCGCCGCCCAGCTGCAAACCGTGTTCCAGGATCCCGCTCAGAAAACCACCTGCGGCAGCCGGCATTCTCGCCAGAATCCCGGCCATGATCAGCAGGCTGATTCCGTTACCGATTCCGTAGGCATCAATCTGCTCGCCAATCCACATCAGAAACACGGTGCCGCATGTCATCACCACAGTTCCAACCAGGCACCAACCCGTTGTGTTGTAACCGTCCAACAAAACGCTCTGCCCCGTGAGTGCCCCTGCAGCGAGCCCCTTTATCAGGAAGAAACTCTGCAGAAAACAAATGACCACAGTGGCATAGCGAGTGTATTCGTTCAACCGACGGCGCCCGGACTCGCCTTCTTTCTGCAACTGTTCCAGTGGTGGGTACACGGTCCCCAACAGCTGAAAAACAATTGATGCCGTGATATACGGCATGATTCCCAGGCCGAATATGGAACCATTGGTGATGCTGGAGGCCGAGAACATAGACACGACCTGCAACAGGTCGGCGATCCCTTTACCGTCAGAACTACCATTGTCGAACACTTCCTTAAGCGCGGCATGATCCATAAACGGCAACGTGATCGAAAACCCCATACGGTAGACCGCTAACAGGAATAATGTCAGCAGGATCTTCTGTCGGAGTTCCGGAACACGGAACACGGTTAATAATTTTGAGAGCATATATCCTCTCCGAAACTTCAATCCTTAGAAGTTTCTGCGAACGCCACCGTTCGTACGCCTGTCAAACTCGTTCAAACTTACCGCCCGCTGCGACAATTTTTTCTTCGGCACTGCGAGAAAAACGATGTGCAATGACGGTCAGTTTCTTGTTCAGCTCACCGTCACCGAGCACCTTCAGGGCATCGTGCCGACTCGGAACGATGCCTTTGGCAACAAGTGTTTCCACGTTGATTTCCGCACCATCTTCGAAGGACTTTTCCAGCTGACCAACGTTGACGATCACCACTGTGTCGGCAAAGGCCTTATTGTTGAAGCCCCGCTTCGCGACACGCCGGAACAGAGGCGTCTGGCCTCCCTCAAAGCCCGCGCGACGTTTCGAACCCGACCGGCTGAAGTAGCCGTTATGTCCTCGTCCACTGGTTTTACCGTGGCCGGACCCTGGACCGCGTCCGATGCGTTTCCGAGGTTTTCTTTTCTGTATGCCTGTATGTACGTCGTTCAAAATCATGACAGCGACACTCCTCTCAGACGTGCGACTTCTTCTTTCGTCTGAAGCTGTGACAGAGCATCAAACGTCGCTTTCACCAGGTTGAGCGGATTGGTTGAGCCGTAGCTTTTTGTAAGGATGTCAGAAATCCCTGCGGCTTCCAGCACCAGTCGCACACACTCGCCGGCGATTACGCCTGTACCGGGTTTGGCCGGCAACAAAAGTATGCGAGAAGCTCGAAACTCTCCCATGACCTGATGCGGAATCGTTGTTCCCACCAGCGAAAACGGTGTCATCGACCGGTTCGCCGCCTTTGTGGCCTTTTCAACGGCCAGCGGAACTTCGATCGCTTTACCGTAACCATAGCCGACACGACCGTTTCGATCACCCGTCACCACCAAAGCGGCAAAGCTGAACCGACGACCGCCCTTGACTACGCACGCGCAACGGCGAATCTGTATGACTGATTCGCCCGCGTCTCTTTGTGTATCTGTTGACGACACATTTCACCTCAAATCTGAAACCGAAGCTGGCCTAGAATCGCAGACCCTGTTCGCGAGCGGCATCTGCCAACGCCGCCACACGACCGTGGTAGCGGAAACTGCCACGGTCAAACACAACGTCTACGATGCCTTTTTCCTTTGCTCGTTCGCCCAGCACTTTGCCGACCGCCTGAGCCATATCACAGTTGCTGGCCACTTTTCCCGCACCGGCGATAGACGATTCCACTGTGCTGGCAGCAACCAACGTCTGCCCTGCAACGTCATCGATAATCTGTGCGTACATGTGGCGATTACTTTTGAACACCGACAGCCGAGGCCGGCCGTGTGCATCGCGTCGAACACGATTTCCCACACGAAACCGCCGTCGCACTTTTCGCTTTATTAATCGCTTCTGAGCCTTCATTGATCTCAACCAACCTTAATAGCTACACGGGCCAACACTACTTGGAACCGAATGCTTTACCGGACTTACGCCGAACCTGTTCGTTCTCGTACCGAATACCTTTGCCCTTATACGGCTCAGGAGGTCGTACCTGACGGACATTCGCCGCAAACTGACCAACAGCCTGTTTATCCGCACTTCGCACAATCACACTGGTGGGAGCAGGCACTTCAACGTCGACACCAGGCGGAACTTCAAGCACGACGGTGTTCGCGAATCCTACCTGCAACGACAACTTCTTTCCCGCCAGCGACGCATTGTAACCGACGCCGACCACCGTGAGACGGCGTTCAAACTGCTTCACCACGCCCTCCACCATATTTTGAATCAGGCTGCGAGTGAGCCCGTGCAAAGCACGATTTTCGCGAAGATCGTTCGGCCGCGAAACCTTGACGACGCGATCAGCATCGTTCACCTCCAACGACATGTTGGGGTGCACGGTCAGCTTCAGGTCACCCTTTGCTCCCTTAACACTGATCTCCTGACCAGCGAGAGTCACGGTTACTTCAGCCGGAAAATTGATCGGCTTATTTCCAATTCGAGACATTGCCCAAATACCAGTTGTTGGATTGAATCGTGTGAAGGAGACCTACCAGACCTGACAGAGAAGCTCTCCGCCAACACCTTCTTTTCGCGCCTCACGGTTACTCAAAACGCCCTTGGAGGTCGACAGAATTGAAATGCCAAGGCCCTGACGGACTTCCTTCATTTCTGACGTTCCAATATATACGCGGCGGCCTGGTTTGCTGATTCGCTCGATGTGCTGAATCACATGCTCGCCATTCGGCCCGTACTTCAAATTCACCCGCAGAAAAGCAGTCGGAGCACCTTCCACTTCGACGATCTCGTGGTCCCAGACGTAACCTTCGCGTTCCAGCGCCTGCACAACCCGGACCTTCTGCCGCGATGTCGGCATATCAACATACGGCCGCTCCACGTGGATGCCATTGCGAATTCGGGTGAGCAGATCTGCGATCGGATCAGTCATCATGGGACAGGTACTCGTGTGTTCTTGTATTGCTTCTGTCGCCCCTGGACGAGGCAGGACCGTATTACCAACTGGCCTTCCTGGCCCCTGGAACCAATCCATCCAGACATAGATCGCGAAAACAGATTCGGCAGACCTTAAACTTGCGGTACACGGCGCGAGGACGACCACAAAGATTGCACCGACGTTCAATTCGGGAACTGAACTTCGGAGTCCGCTTCGCTTTTTCGATCTTTGCTTTACTTGCCATGAGATTGGTTTACCAGCGCTGATGTTGCAGTTATCTTTCGGAATTCTCGTTCTTAAACGGCATTCCAAAGGCTTTAAGCAAAGAGTGACCTTCGTCATTCGTCTTCGCCGTTGTAACAATTGTAATATTCATGCCCTGCGGCTGGTTGACCGTTTCCGGATCCACCTCAGGAAACACCATCTGTTCCTGTAGCCCGCAGTTGTAGTTTCCATGTCCATCGAAACTCTTCGGGTTGATACCCCGAAAGTCACGAACTCGAGGGAACGCCAACGTGATCAGTCGATCCAGGAACTCATACATCCGTTTCCCGCGGAGGGTGACCCGACAACCGATCGGCATCCCTTCACGCAGACGAAAACCGGAGACGGACTTCTTCGCACGACAAACCTGAGCTTTCTGCCCGGCCAGAATCGTCAGATGTCCGACTGCAGCGTCCAGTCGCTTTCGATCCTGAACAGCTTCACCGACGCCCATGCTGATGACGATCTTGTCGAGCTTGGGGACCGCATGAACGTTCTTCCGCCCAAGCGACTCCTGGAGTGCCGGAACGATTTCAGTGTTGTATTTTTCTAACAAGCGTGCCATTTTTTCAGATCTCTACTCCAGTGCGAATCAGCCACTGCTTTGACTACACCACTTCACTGGCCAGACTGACGATCTTCATGAACTTGCGATCCCGCAATTCACGAGCCACCGCACCAAAAATACGTGTACCACGAGGACTACCGTCGGCGTCAAGAATAACGACGGCATTACGATCAAAACGGACATAACTGCCGTCATCACGCCGCCGTCCCTTTTTGCAGCGAACGATGACGCCCTTGACAACCGACCCTGTCTTAATAGTACTGCCCGGCAAGGCCTTCTGAACACTCACCACGATAATATCGCCCAGTGTCGCATATCGCCGACGGGACCCACCAAGCACCTTGATGCACCGAACAAGCTTAGCGCCGGAATTGTCAGCGACATCCAGGACTGTCTGCATTTGTATCATGAGAACACCTCAACGCAGCAAGTATCTCACTTGCCGCAACCGGCCCTATTCTGAATCCACCACTGCTGCCGCCGCTTCGACGGTAACGTCATCCGCTTTCTTCACGATCCGCACGAGATCCCAACGCTTGGTCTTTGACCGTGGACGGGTCTCGACGATCTCGACCAAGTCGCCAAAAGCGGCCTGTTCTTCTTCGTCATGAACGTGACACACCGTGCGGGCACGCACGATCTTCCCGTATTTCGTGTGCGGGAATCGACGTTCGATATCCACACGCAAAGTCTTGGACGCTTTGTCACTCACCACTGTACCGACGAGAGTTTTTTTCATTGCAAACCGCAACTCTTCTCAACAGACCAAACTAGTTTTCTGCGGCAACAGCAATCTGCCGCTCACGCTGTATTGTTTTTACCCGAGCAATCACCTGCCGCAGCTTACGGACATTGCTCGGAGTATCATTTCGCTCCGTGGCAGACTGGAACCGAATACGAAACAACGACTGCTGAGTTTCCCGCAGCTCGTGTTCCAACTGTTCGTCCGACATCTCTCGCAGCACATTTGCCTTGGACATCTCACCACCCCAACAAACCGAATCACTCGACGACCGGACGACGGCCGACGAGACGAACTTTAACTGGAAGTTTGTGAGCGACCCTGTTGAAACAGTCTCGCGCACCTTCGCGGCCCACACCGGATACTTCAAACAACACAGTCCCCGGTTTCACGATGGCAACCCATCGATCCGGTTCTCCCTTGCCCTTGCCCATTCGGGTTTCAAGCGGGCGGGAAGTAACAGACTTATGCGGAAAGATCCGAATATAAACCTTACCAACTCCGCGCACATACTGAGTGGCCGCAATACGACACGCCTCAATCGTCTGTGCACTTACATGACCCTGCTGCATCGACTGCAGGCCCCATTCACCAAAAACAACAGTGTTGCCCTTATGGGCATCACCTTTTATACGTCTTCTTTGGCTTTTTCGATGCTTGACCCGTTTTGGCATTAACGCCATCGCCAGCCTCCTCGTCCGAATAATCGCCCAGGTCGATCCAAACTTTAACGCCAATTATCCCCTGGGAGGTCTTGGCCTCTGAGAACCCATAATCCACATGTCGCCGCAGTGTCGAAAGCGGGATCGAACCGCGGCTAGCTTTTTCCTTACGAGACATTTCAGAACCACCAAGGCGGCCCGACATCTCAATCTTGATTCCATACACACCGGAACTCATCACTTCGTCCAGTGTCTTCTTGATGGCCCGACGAAAACTACCGCGCTTCGACAGCTGCTGAGCAACCTTGTCCGCCACCAACTTTGCGTTTCGATTGGCATTGCCGATCTCGACGATTTTTAAATCCATCCGACGACCGGTCAATTCCTCCAGATCGCCCTTCAAGCGATCGACTTCCTGCCCCTTGCGACCGATGATCACACCCGGACGGGCCGTGAACAAATGCACGATCACCTGATCCCGAGTTCGTTCAATTTCAACCTTGGCGATCTCAGCAAACTGATACTTTTCGCTGACGTACCTCCGAATCTTGAAATCTTCCAGCAAAAGGTCACCGAACTCGCGCTTCGGTGCGTACCACCGACTCCGCCAATTCTCCATGACACCGACCCGAAAACCCGTCGGCCTGACCTTTTGACCCATCGTAACAACCTCTTCTAAACCGATCTGTAAAACTCAGGCGGGTCGCCAGACCCCTCCAACAACCCGACCATCACGGCCGAGCACCGTATCCGGAAGACGCACAATTCAGAGAATCGACCTCGTCCTGCGACATTGATCACAACGCCTACCCTAATTCGGGCGCGTCCACTCCAACATGAATGTGAGCCGTGCGACGCCGAATGATAAACGCCATACCTCGAGCACGCGGCTGCACTCGCTTAAACATTGGGCCACCATCCACGCGGCATTCGCTGATCTTCAAACGATTCGAATTTCGAACACCACGATCCTCCGCGTTAGCGATCGCGCTCTTGAGAACCTTCTCAAGAAAACGAGCACCTCGGTTAGGAACGTAACGAAGTGCCTCAACACCTTCGCCCGCCGACATCCCCCTGATGAGGTCTGCGAACGGCCGAACTTTGGTCGCTGAAATACGTGCGTGACGATGAGTAGCTTTAATAAGACCCATAACTACTACTTACCCTTACCCCTGGCCCCATGACCACGAAATGTTCGTGTTGGTGCAAATTCACCCAGCTTGTGACCCACCATATCTTCTGTCACGTACACACTCAGATGTGCGCGACCATTATGTACCAAAAACGTATGGCCGACGAACTCAGGAGAAATCGTGGACGCACGGGCCCACGTTTTCACGGGCTCTTTCTGGCCAGCCGAATTCTGCTTCTCAATTTTATTGAGCAGCTTGGCATCAACGTAAGGCCCTTTTTTGAGCGATCGACCCATGAATCAGAATCCCATAGTTCTCAACCAATGCAGCATCGCCGCAACTAACAACCTGACAACCACTCGAAACCGAGTGGCTTACCCGACGACATACACTGCTCTGTCAAATCACCTGCGATCAGACCTTAACTTCACCGTACCGACGTGAGCGACGCCGACGAATGATCGCTTTACTGGAAGCCTTACGCTTCGCTCGTGTCCGACCACCCTTCGCTGGCTTACCCGTAGGACTACACGGGTGTCGTCCGCCTGAATTGCGACCTTCACCACCACCCATCGGATGAGCCACCGGATTCATACACGTCCCACGAACATGTGGACGCCATCCCAACCAGCGACGACGCCCAGCTTTTCCGTAGACAATACTACTGTGTTCCGAATTACCAATGACACCTATTGTCGCCCGGCACTGACCCGGCAAACGACGCACTTCACCACTTGGCAAAGTCACCTGAGCCCAACGCCCCTCACGGGCGTTCAACACAGCTCGCGTGCCGGCACTACGAACCAATTGTCCGCCGCGACCCGGCTGCATCTCAATATTATGAATGTCCGTACCCGGGGGAATTGCACTCAATGGCATGCAATTGCCGAGCACCGGCTCAACCGACTCACCACTTTGAACTTTCGCCCCGGCCGCCAAACCTTCAGGAGCCAGAATATACCGCTTCTCACCATCCTCGTACTGCACGAGGGCAATACGACACGACCGATTCGGATCGTACTCAATATGAGTAACAGTGCCGACAATATCGTCTTTTCTTCGCTTAAAATCGATGATCCGATACAGCCGCTTGTGACCGCCACCACGATGTCTAGCCGTGATCTTGCCCTGATTGTTGCGACCGCCGGTCTTCTTTTTGCGTACCGTCAGCGACTTTTCGGGACGCTTCTTGCGATCCGTAATCTCAGCGAAATCTGAGACCGTAGCGCCACGCCGCCCTGGAGTCACTGGTTTGTAAAATCGAATACCCATTACACAATCCTGCAAGCAGAATTAATCTGAATCAACCAAACGCTGCCTAAAAGAACGAAATCCTGTCCTCGTCGTGCAACTTGACAATCGCCTTCTTCCAACTCTTTGTTCGACCCAACGCCACCCGAGCCCGACGGGGCTTCCCCTGGCGATTCTGCGTGCGAACCTCGGCAACGCGAACATCCCAAAGATGCTCCACAGCCTTTTTGACATCCGCCTTTGTTGCCAGCGGATGAATCTCAAACGTATACGCATTCAGCCGCTCAGACGCATGCACGCCCTTTTCCGTCACCAGCGGGCGCCGAATGACCATATGAGACTCAAGCTGAACGCCGGTTTTCTTTTCAGACACCTTGCCACCCATCACGCCGACACCTCTGCCGTGCGACCAAGAAGACTATCCATTGCCGAAACAGTCACCACAAAATTGCGATTACGTAACAGCGAATAAGCGTTCAAATCCGACGCCGGCATCACCTGAACACCAGCCACATTTCGGGCCGACTTATAAACGTTCTGATCGATACCATCCGTCGTAATCAAAACAGACGAATCAGCAACACCAAGCGACTTCAACGCCGCTACCACTGTCTTTGTTTTTGGAGCGTCACACTTCCAGTCATCCAGCACAACCGCCTGGCCATCCTGAAACTTACTAAGCAACGCCATCCTTGTCGCACTACGAACCGCCTTACGCGGCAACCGGTAACTATAGTCGCGGTTTTTCTTGCCAAACGCATGGCCACCACCACGACGAACCGGCGTCCGAGCGTTCCCCGCTCGAGCACGCCCTGTACCCTTCTGACGGAACAGCTTCTTTGTACTACCTCGAACCATTCCGCGAGACTTCGTCTGCACGGTCCCCAAGCGACGATTCGCCTCGTACATCACCACTGCGTCGTGCAGCAACTGACGATTAACCTCACCCTTAACCAGATCGGCAGGATCGAACTCATACACACCCGCCTCGCCACCGGCAGAATCTCGAATCGGTACGCTAATCATATCTTCACCTACCCCCGATTCTTAGCAGAATGCCGCAGCACGACGTAACCGCCATTCGGCCCCGGCACAGCACCTTCCACCAACAGCATATTATTTTCCGCATCAGCCCGAACCACTTTCAGGTTCCGAACCGTAATTCTCTTCCCGCCATACCGCCCCGGCATCTTGGTGCCGCGAATAACCCGAGCAGGATCCGCACTTTGACCAATTGACCCACCATGCCGATGAACACGCTTAACCCCGTGCGTCGCCCGCTGCCCGCTGAAGTTATGACGCTTCATAACCCCCGCATGACCACGCCCCTTGGACGTCGCAATAACATCAACGTAGACCCAGCCCGCCACAGAATCGACAGCAAGCGACTGGCCCACCTCAACCCCGTGCGACGCATCTCCGCAACGAAACTCACGAACAAAGGACTTCGGCTCACAGTTCGGCTTAACAGCAGCCTCAACACCAGCAGCCGCCCGCTCTTTCTGGCGACGACCGGAAATGTCAGCCACATGCCCACGTGCGGCACGAGACGCCAAGCGACGAGGTTTGTCACCAAACCCCAACTGCACAGCATCATATCCATCACGATCAAGAGTCCGAACCTGCGTCACAACGCAGGGCCCAGCCTCAATCACCGTAACAGGCACGACGACACCCTGGTCATTATAGACCTGTGTCATTCCAATTTTTTTACCGAGCAAACCAACAGGCATAGTGCAGCACCCGTGCGCTGAACGTCAAAAAGGAACACCGCCACACGCGTGACAGGATCAGCAAGCATTCACAACCACAACAGTACCAATTCAGGCAGTCGCAGTTGCCTTAATCTTGATATCCACACCCGCCGGAAGAGACAACTTATTCAAAGCATCAATTGTCTTACCAGTAGGCTGACAGATATCAATCAGTCGCTTATGAGTTCGAATCTCGAACTGCTCACGCGACTTCTTATCAATGTGAGGACTCCGAAGCACCGTATACCGCTCCATCCGGGTCGGCAACGGAATCGGGCCATGCACGATGGCTCCCGTGCGCTTTGCAGTGTCGACGATATCGGCCGCCGATTGATCCAGCACCGAATGGTCATACGCTTCCATCCGAATTCGGATACTTTCTTCGCCAGCAGCCACCGCAAGTCGCCTTCACCAAAGAGTTTACGTAAAATCTTCATCACCCAAAAACGGGGAATCGCACATGTTAGGGATGTCACCCCCATCTGTCAACGATTCGATCTGCAGTTTCGAGTGTGTTTCGCAGATTATCGGTCAGCACCACTAACGAGTTGAGTCTGGTGGTGCTTCTGAGTACCGACATGGCTCCATTGAGTACGAAGCCCTGCCCTGAGACAAGCTTCGAATTTGCGTAGAGTACCCAAACATCTCAATGAGCGGAACCTCTGCGTGCAAGACACACAGGTCACCGCGCCGGTCGGAGTCTACAATCATTGCACGCCGGGAGTTCAGGTCGGACTGTATATTTCCCAAAAATTCTTCAGGAGTCACAACTTCCAATGTCATGACTGGTTCCATCAACAGGAAGTTTCCCTGTTGCAAGAGTTTATTGAATGCCTGCGACACTGCCGACATCACGGCAGTGTCAGTTGTTTCTCCGTCGCGGTAGCTAACCTTATTCACGGTCAGTCGCAGGCTCATCAACGGATACCCGTCTTTGCCACCCCCGTTTGCTTCCCGCTCAAGAGATTCCAGCAACACTTTCTTCAACGGTTCAGACAACGTTCCAGGCTTGAGCCTGTACGAGATCGTAATCGGCGAGTCGCCTTCAGTGAATTCCTCAGCTGTGAGATTGAGCCCAAAGAACAGAGTGCCCGCTGGCGTTGTCACATCAAACTCTGCATTCACCGTCGTGCTGTCGCCGAGTTTTTCACGGTAACTGACCCGTGGCTTGTGGACTCGGACCTTCATCCTGAATTCACGCTCCATGCGGTGGCGGACGACCTCCAAATGAAGTTCGCCCATACCACTGATGATGGTCTGCCCGGTTTCTTCATCGGTTTTTGATGTGAACGTCGGGTCCTGCCGCTGCAGTTTTTCCAGAACTTCGACCAGCTTCTTACGATCGGCACTCGATTCCGGTTCAATCGCCACTGAGATCACCGTCTCAGGAAAGCGAATCTGTTCCAGTGCGATCGGTTTCTGCGGATCGCACAGCGTATCGCCCGTGCCGGTATCCTTGGGGCCCACAATACCGCAGATATCACCAGCCTCGACAAGCTCCACTTTCTCTCGCGAATCCGATTGAATGTGCCACAGCTGTGTAATCAGCTCCTTTTTCTTTGTGCGGGGATTCAGCAACCGTGAGTTGCTCTTGAGCACTCCGGAATACACGCGTGCAAAATACAGGTCGCCGTGATTATCTGACTGAATCTTGAAGACCAACACGGAAACCGGCTCGTTAGTATCGGCTTCCCGCGTCACTTCCTTACCGTTGGCTTTGGGGGATGTGTCGATGCCAACCACCGCTGGCCGATCGAGCGGACTCGGAAGAAACTCGGCGACGGCGTCCAGCACAGGCTGCACGCCAATATAATCCAGCGAAGACCCGCACAACACTGGCTGGAACTGCCCGCTAATGGTTCCCGCCCGCAATGCACGAACCATCATATCCCGGGAGACGTCTCGCTCCTCAAGATGAGCTTCCATGACTTCTTCGTCGACATCGGATAACGCATCCAACAGATCCGAACGCATCAATTCTGCATCGTCCGCCAGTTCAACGGGTATGTCCTCCGTACGGAACTCGGCCCCGCGGGACTCGCTGTCCCAGTACATGGCCTTCATTGCCAAAAGGTCAATAATACCCCGAAAGCCATCGGCATTTGTGGCAGGCCCCTGACCAATGGGTATCTGTACGGGAAGCGGCGTTGCCTTGAGCCGACTGCGCATGGCCTTCAGTACACGGTCAAAGTCGGCCCCTATGCGATCCATCTTATTAACGAAGCAAAAGCGGGGAACTTCGTAATGATCCGCCTGGCGCCAGACCGTTTCGCTTTGCGCCTCAACTCCCTCGACCGCACTGAAAATCACGACGGCCCCGTCGAGAACTCGCAGGCTGCGTTCCACTTCCGCGGTAAAATCAACGTGCCCGGGCGTGTCGATGATGTTGATGGTGTGGTCGTTCCATTTGCAGGTGACCGCCGCCGAATAAATCGTAATCCCACGTTCCGCCTCTTCGGGATCGAAATCTGTCTGGGTCGTTCCGTCGTCGACATTGCCCATGCGATAGGAAGCGCCGGTGTAATACAGGATCCTTTCGGTCGTCGTAGTCTTGCCGGCATCGATGTGCGCAATGATGCCGATGTTTCGAATTCCGTCAATTGAACGAGTCATGATCGCAGGCCCTTTTTGCGGGCATAAAAAAACGCCAAACAGGGACACCTGTCTGGCGAATAAGTTCGGTCCATCACAAAAATTCGTGAACTCGCGGAACTACCACGCGAAGTGTGCAAACGCTTTGTTCGCGTCCGCCATACGATGTACATTTTCCCGTTTGGTCATGGCATTGCCTTCACGACGATAGGCCGCCAGCAATTCATCAGACAACGAGCGGCCTACCGGACGCCCCTTCCGACCACGAACGGCTTCCAGAATCCAACGAATCGAAAGTGCCTGTTGACGCTTTGGACTCACAGGAGTCGGCACCTGATAGGTCGCACCACCGACGCGCTTGGACCGCACCTCAATGGCCGGCTTAACGTTTTCGACAGCCGTGACGAATACATCCAGCGGATCTTCGTCCGGAAGCTGCTTCTGAATCATTTCCAGCGCGTCATAAACAACACGTGTTGCCACGCTCTTTTTGCCGTCGTGCATCAGGCAATTGACGAATTTTGACAGCAACTTTGAGTCAAACCGGGTATCCGGCTTCAACTGTTGAGCACTGGCTGTAAATTTTTTAACCATGTCGAAGTATCAGATTTGTTGTTGCTGTGTGGATTATTTAGGCCGTTTGGCCCCGTAACGACTACGTGCCTGACGGCGATCACTAACGCCCAGTGTATCGAGAAGACCCCGAACCACTTTGTATCGAACACCCGGCAAGTCGCGAACACGACCGCCGCGAACAATCACGATGGAGTGTTCCTGCAGATTATGACCTTCACCCGGAATGTAGGCTGTACATTCTTTTCCGTTTGAGAGTCGAACACGAGCCACCTTTCGAAGGGCCGAGTTCGGCTTCTTCGGAGTGACTGTTTTAACCTGCAGACAAACACCACGCTTTTGTGGACACCCCTCAAGAAGAGGTGTTCTATTCTTGCGTTTTTGCTGCTTCCGCGGCTTTCGAACCAGTTGATTAATTGTCGGCATGAACCTGAACTTTGATGTCAGAAATCAGCAAAATGGAAACGAACCGAGCACTGTACCGGTGCTTAGATTGATCGTCAACCTTGTGTTGAAGCAATCAATTTAATTCCACGCTTCGGGCAACGTCGCACAGGACAAACCCGTCGTGGAAGCTCTCAGGGAAAAAGATCCTATCCCTGAGAGTGTGTCATTCATCAGGTGTCAAATCGGCCAAAGACGGAGCTCTGGGGCGATTGTCATCATTATCCGCCGCTCGCCGAGCCATCAGATCGGCATCCGACAGCATGTCGTCCCGGGCTGCCAGGATTCGAGCCTTGGCCTCCTCCTGTTCCCGGATCGCATCATCGTGAATACGAACATGTGACTCCTGATGAGTATGGAAACCGGTCCCGGCCGGAATCAGATGGCCCAGAATTACGTTTTCCTTGAGCCCCACCAGATTGTCGACTCGACCACCGAGAGCCGCTTCTGTCAGAACCTTTGTCGTTTCCTGGAAACTGGCCGCGGAGATAAAGCTTTCGCTCTGCACAGATGCTTTTGTGATGCCCAGCAACTGAGGAATTGCATTTGCCGGACGTGGCGTGGTGAACTTTGCGGGTTTCGCAACTTCAGCATTCACTTCATCCACTTCCGGAAGCGGCACCATGTCGTCGATCTCGTATTCGGTATCCCCTGGGTCGGTAATCCGACACGTCGACTGTAATTCTTCGTTGACGCGTTGCAATTCAAATTTGTCGATCAGCACGCCAGGCAGCAGATCTGTATCGCCAACGTTGGAGATTTTGATCTTCCGCAACATCTGAGCAATCACGATTTCGATGTGCTTGTCGTCAATCTCAACTCGCTGGGCACGATAGACATTCTGAATTTCGTGCAGCAGGTACTGCTGAACTTCTTCCGGACCGCTCACGCGAAGAATATCTTCAGGCACCAACGGGCCACGAACAAGAGCGTCTCCCGCGATGACAATATCGCCCTGATGAACAAGAAGTTGCTTCCCGTGAGGAATAACGTGTTCGATCTCCGTACCGTCTTCGCCGCGAACTAAAACAATTCGCTTGCCACGTTTCTTTTCCGCCAGCAACTCAACTTCGCCGTTGATCTCTGCAACGACTGCCGGATCCTTCGGACTTCGGGCCTCAAACAGTTCGGTGACGCGCGGAAGACCACCGGTAATGTCCTGTGTTCCCGCAGCATCACGAGGTGTTCTGGCCACAACGAAACCGGACGAAATCTGATCGCCTTCCTTCACCAGTACCGTGGCACCTTCCGGCAGATAATAGAAGTCCAGAATCTGGCCGGCACCGTCCTCGACGATCACCTGGGGATGCAGCCCCCCACGGTGTTCGGTAATTGTTCGATGGATATTTCCGGAAGCCTCTTTCTCCGTTCGGATGGTCTGTCCCTCGACACAGTCGTCGAGCCGGACTTTACCACCCACCTGTGAGATGATTGGCACGGCGTGTGGATCCCAGTTACAGAGCACGGCACCGTCCGCCACAGCCTCGTCTTCTTTGACCTGCAGAATGGCACCATTGGGCACGGTCTGCTTTTCGACTTCCCGCCCTTTGGCATCAACGATGCTGATCTCGCCATTACGTCCCAGAACGACAGGCTTGCCATCAGAGTTGAGCACGCTGCGGATGCGAGTGAAGCGAATCCGTCCACCACGTTTGGCACGTAGTTCACTTTCTTCCGTCCCCATCTGTGCAACACCACCAATGTGGAAAGTACGCATCGTCAGCTGAGTACCTGGCTCACCAATACTCTGTGCTGCAATAATCCCCGCGGCCAGCCCCTGTTCCACCATGTCGCCGGTTGACAGGTCCATGCCATAGCAAAGCTGACACAGGCCCAAAGTGGAATTGCACGTCATGGGACTGCGAACCTGAATGCGCTCCAGTCCCATATCTTCGATCTTGCGTGCCTTTTCAACCGTAATCAGTTCGTCTTCCTGAACGATGACCTCATCGGTGATGGCATTGACAATGTTGGTACGGCTGACGCGACCTCGAATCGCATCCGCCAGACCAAGTTCGACTTTTTCGCCGCGATAGACGACACCACGAGTCAGCCCCTTGGTCGTGCCGCAATCGTGCATGGTGATTACCATATTCTGGCAGATATCGGCCAGTTTTCGCGTAAGGTAACCACTGTCAGCTGTCTTAAGCGCCGTATCCGCCAGTCCTTTGCGAGCACCGTGCGTTGAGCTGAAGTACTCAAGTACAGACAGACCTTCACGGAAGTTCGACTTAATCGGCGTCTCGATAATCTCACCGCTGGGCTTGGCCATCAGGCCTCGCATCCCGGCAAGCTGCTGAATCTGCCCGACACCACCTCGAGCACCGGAGCTGGCCATCAGATAAATCGGATTAACGTATCGACCTTCATCACGCACATCATGTTCCAGCTGGTTCATCATGCTGTCGGTGATCTCTTTGCCGGCATGAGTCCAGATGTCAAGGACGTTGTTGTATCGTTCCTTCTCTGTAATCAGGCCACGCTGAAAGTTCTTCATCAGTTTCAGAACTTTCTTTTCGCCTTCCTCAATCACCTGTTCTTTGTTCGGTGCAGTACTCAGGTCACTGGCGCCGAAAGAAAGGCCACTTTCCGTTGAAGCCTGAAACCCGCACTTCTTCATACGGTCCAGCAATTCAATGGTGGCACGTCGACCGAGGTCAAGGTGGCAGTCCGAAATAACCCGCGCGAGATCCTTGCTGCGTGTCGTGAGATTGTAATACGCCATGCCATCCGGAAGCACATCATTGAACATGACCCGTCCCGGTGACGTTTCCACCAGACTGCCCTGCTGATACTTCTTGGCGCCATCACCTTTGAGTCGCTTGCCTTTACGCAGCCGAACTTTGATCGTGGCATGCCGTGATACTTTGCCCAGCTGAAAAGCCATGAAGACTTCCTCAGCTGAGGCAAAGACCATTCCCTCACCGAGATGACCTTCTCGCATCATCGTCAGGTAATAGCATCCCATCACGATGTCCTGAGAGGCGGTGATAATCGGATCGCCGTTAGCAGGACTGAAAATGTTATGCGTGGACATCATCAACGTGGTCGCTTCGACCTGCGCTTCGATGGACAGCGGCAGATGAACGGCCATCTGGTCACCGTCGAAGTCTGCATTGAAGCCTTTACAGGCCAATGGATGCAGTCGAATCGCATTGCCTTCCACCAGCACCGGCTCAAACGCCTGAATGCCGATACGGTGCAGCGTGGGAGCACGGTTCAACAGAACCGGATGATTACGAATGACGTCATCGAGGATATCCCACACGTCCTCGTCACGACGTTCCAGCATTCGCTTGGCACTCTTGATTGTGTCTGCGTGGCCTAATTCCTTCAGGCGGCGAATGACGAATGGCTGAAACAATTCGAGAGCGATTTTCTTAGGCAACCCGCACTGATGAAGTTTCAGCTCCGGGCCAACGACGATCACACTTCGGGCAGAATAATCGACGCGTTTGCCCAACAGGTTTTCGCGGAACCGTCCCTGCTTGCCCTTGATCATGTCGGTCAGCGACTTCAGCGGTCGATTGGACGAACCAAGAACCGGTCGCTTACAGCGGTTATTGTCGAACAGAGCGTCGACGGACTGCTGCAGCATTCGCTTTTCGTTGCGAACGATGACTTCCGGCGCGTTCAGGTCAACCAGCTTCTTCAGGCGGTTGTTGCGGTTAATGATACGACGGTAAAGGTCATTCAGGTCACTGGTCGCGAAGTTTCCGGAATCGAGCAGGACGAGGGGCCGCAAGTCCGGAGGGATGACGGGAATCACGTCCTGAACCATCCATTCGGGGCGGTTATCACTGTCTCGCAGAGCCTCAATAATTTTCAGTCGCTTGATCAGATCCTTGGTCGTGGATTGACTCTTGGTCGTCGCCAGCTTACCTCGCAGTTCTTCTGAGAGTTCAACCAGTTTCATCTGTAGCAGAAGCTTCTTGATGGCTTCCGCTCCCATGCCGATTTCAAACGCATCTTCACCGAAATCCCGACGTGCCTGACGAGCTTCGTCTTCGGTCAGCATCTGACACGGTGTCAGCGTCGTATCACCGGGGTCAATAACGACGTAGTCCTGGAAATAGACAACCTTCTCCAGAGATGTCGTCTTCATATTCAACATCGCACCCAGTCGGCTGGGCATCGATTTGAAGAACCAGATATGAACGACGGGTGCGGCCAGTTCGATATGGCCCATGCGTTTACGGCGCACTCGACTGTGAGTCACCTTGACGCCGCAGCGATCGCAGATCATCCCCTTGTACTTCATGCCACGGTATTTGCCGCATGCGCACTCCCAGTCCTTTTCAGGGCCGAAAATCCGTTCACAGAAGAGTCCGTCACGTTCCGGACGATACGTTCGATAGTTGATCGTTTCCGGTTTCTTGACTTCACCGAAGGACCAGCTGCGAATATCGTGAGGACTGGCAAGGCCAATTTTCACAGACGCATAATCGTTGACTCGATCGAAAGTGGTTTCACTTACGCTCACGTCCTGACTCCTCAACACCAGATGTTTAGAACTTCAACGGCCGATGTGGCTGACCGTCGCAAAAATACACGCTTAAACTGACGATACACTTCGCACCACCGATAATCCGGGCGGCACGCGGCAAGAGTCCGACCTAATGACCGGACTTCTCCAGCTGAAGATTCAGGCACAGGCCACGAATCTCGTTGTTGAGTACGTCGAAACTGGCTGGAGTGCCGGCTTCAAGCGTGTTCTCACCCTTGACCATTGACTCGTAAATCTTTGTGCGACCTTCGACATCGTCGCTCTTGACAGTCAACAGTTCCTGCAGAATGTAAGCAGCTCCGTAGGCTTCCAGTGCCCACACTTCCATTTCCCCGAACCGCTGGCCGCCGAAGCGAGCCTTACCACCCAGAGGCTGCTGTGTAATCAGCGAGTACGGACCCGTTGCTCGAGCGTGCACCTTGTCGTCAACAAGATGGTGGAGTTTGAGCATATAGATCCGACCGACAGTCGTCTTTTGCTCCATTACCTCGCCCGTACGGCCATCAAACAGGTGAGTCTTCCCTTCCTCTGGAAGATCTGCTTCCCGCAGAGCTTCCCGGATTTCCTCTTCTGTCGCTCCGTCAAAGACTGGACAGATCGCTCGATAGCCCAAAACGCCCGCGGCCCAACCCAGATGAGTCTCCAGAATCTGACCCACATTCATGCGGCTGGGAACACCCAGCGGGTTGAGAATGATGTCAACAGAAGTGCCGTCTTCCAGATACGGCATATCCTCGACCGGCAGAACCTTGGAAATCACACCCTTATTCCCATGGCGGCCAGCCATCTTGTCACCCACGGAAATATGACGTTTTGAGGCGACATAAACCTTCACCATCTGCAGTACGCCGCTGGGCAATTCGTCGCCACGCTTCAGGCTGTTCAGACGATGATTCTCTTCGTCAATGAGGATTTCGACGACCGGCCACTCTTCCTTCAGCAGCTTCCGGGCACCCGTCTTCTTCTGAGCGCTGCGGATGTCCAACCCTTCAAAATAGGCCATGAAGCCGCGAGCGAACTCAGCAACGGCTTTGTTCTCGTCCAGAGTGCCCATGTCCCGACCATCCGGATCGGTAAGAGGCTGCCCGAGCTCTTCCTTCAGTGACTTGGCGAAGACACGGAATGCCTCCGAAATCCGAACATCACCTTCCGCCTCAACCTCCTTGAGATTGTCCTCAAACTTCTTTCGTTCGAGTTCAGACAGACTCATTCGGCGAGAAAACTTCTCCGTGTGAATGACGATGCCACCAACCCCACTGGGCACTTCCAAAGACTCATTTTTGACATCTTCGCCCGCTCGCCCGAAGATCGCGTGCAACAGCTTTTCTTCAGGCGTCAATTCAGACTTAGCCTTCGGCGAAACCTTGCCCACCAGAATGTCACCAGGATGGACTCGAGTTCCGATCCTGACAATGCCGTCATCATCGAGCTGATGCAGAGCCTTCTCGCTGACATTGGGAATGTCGCGGGTAAACTCTTCACGGCCCAGCTTCGTTTCGCGAATCTCAACATCGAACTCGTCAAGGTGAATCGACGTGTAGACGTCCTCCTTCACCAGACGTTCTGACAGAATAATCGCGTCTTCGAAGTTGTATCCCTCCCACGACATGAACGCGACAAGAACGTTGCGTCCCAACGCAAGGGTGCCATTCTTTGTGGCGGCACTGTCACACATCAACTGCCCGGGACGAACCTTGTCGCCCACAGAAACAATCGGCTTCTGATTGAGACACGTGCGTTCATTCAACCGGACGAATTTTCGAAGTGGGAACCGACGTCCGTCAACTTCGATACAAGTTGCATCGACGTACGTGACAGTACCCGCCTTTTCAGCTCGCAGCAGCATGCCAGAGTGCTGCGCGACGTGGTCTTCCATCCCCGTGCCGACAACCGGCCGCTCGGGGATCAGCAGCGGCACAGCCTGTCGCTGCATGTTGGAACCCATCAACGCCCGGTTGGCGTCGTCGTGTTCAAGAAACGGAATCAACCCGGCAGAAACACCGACCATCTGGCACGGCGCCACGTCAGTGAACTGAACTCGCTCTTTAGGGACCCAAACCACATCACTTTTATAGCGAGCAAGAACCAGATCATCCTGAAGCTGGCCGTCGACAATGGGTGTGTCTGCCGGAGCCACGTGAGCAAATGCTTCTTCGTCGGCTCGCAACCAGACGACTTCATCCGTAACTTTTCCTTCCGCAACCCTGCGGTAAGGCGTAATCAGGAACCCGTAGTCATCAACCTTGGCAAAAATCCCCAGACTCGAAATCAGCCCGATGTTTGTACCTTCCGGCGTTTCAATCGGACAGATTCGGCCGTAGTGCGAAATATGCACATCGCGAACTTCAAACCCGGCACGCTTCCTGTTCAACCCGCCCGGGCCCAGTGCACTGAGCCGACGCTCATGAGTAAGCATCGACAGTGGATTCGTCTGGTCGACAACCTGGGAAAGTTCACTACGACCATAGAAAAAGTCGATCGCGGCCGAAACGCTCTTGGGATTAATCAGCGTTCGCGGCGTCATGCCGTCGACTTCCTTCAGACTCATCCGCTCCTGAACGGTTCGCCGCAGCTTCAGAAAGCCCTTACGAATCTCGTCTGCGCCTAACTCGTCAATGGTCCGCAAACGGCGATTTCCGAGGTTGTCAATGTCGTCGATATGCGCCGTTTCGTCATTCAACCGCAACCGCATCAAATAGCGAATGGCGTTGATGAAATCCTCCGGACGAAGTGTCATTTCGTCGTCGGGCACTTCCTGATTGAACTTGCGATTAATACGAAATCTCCCAACACGACCAAGACGGTAACGGTTCAGATCAAAGAATTTCTCCTTGAACAAATCCGACGCCTTGTCGAGATTTGGCGGATTGCCAGGACGCAAACGCTGATAAATCCGCAGCAGAGCCTCCTCATGAGTCGACGTGGTGTCCTCTCCCAGCGTTTTCAGAATCAGGACATCCTTGACGTCCTCCACCAACTCCACGGACTTGAGCCCCGACGAAATCAGCTCCTCAACCATCACTTCTGTCAGCTGTGCTCCCGCGTCTGCCAGAATTTCTCCCGAACGATCGTGTTTCTCAGGAAAGACCACATCATCAACAACATAGCGCTCAAGCAGCTTAGCGGGTTCCGTCTTAGCCGAAACCTTAATCTCCTCCGTGTCGTGATAGAGTCGAATCAACGCCGCATCCGTCGAGTAGTCTGGTGACATCGCACGCAGCAGCGTCATCGCGGAAAACTTGCCGCTCTGGTCAATACGAACAGCGACCGCGTCTTTCTTGGTGCAGATCAATTCGATCCAACTGCCTCGCTCCGGAATGATTCGGCACGAGTGAGTCTTGCGATCACTGCTGGCCGTTTCCTCAGCCATCACAAAGTCAACGCCAGGCGAACGATGCAACTGACTCACCACAACACGTTCGGCACCATTAATAATAAACTCACCGCCGCCGATCATGATCGGAATATCGCCCAGATAAACCTCCTCCTCGACCGGCTGCTCCTTAATCAGACGCAGCCAGACGCGAAACGGCCGACCGTACGTCAAACGCAGCTGTCGACACTCCGGCGGGGTGTATCGCGGTTTGCCCAGCTCGTAACGCACATACTCCAGACGAAACTGACCGTCATAACTCTCGATCGGAAAGACTTCACGCAGAATCCCCTCCAGACCCTGCTCAAGCCGATCCCGCGAAGTGCGGTCAAGCTGGAGGAAACGAGCGTACGATTCCGTCTGAATACGAGTCAAATCCGTAATCTCGTAGTCAGCCTGGATTTTTCCGAAGTTTCGAACCGTGTCCTGGTCGATTGTACGAACAGCGGGAACTGGCATTTCAACGATTGCCTTCTGAAGTCAACAATACGGAACCAAGATAAATCGGACCAAACGTAGCCGCGATGAGCGCGCGACAAAAGACACTTGCCTTCATCAGGCAACTGCCGGGGTCTTACCAGAATGCGATGGCAAAAGAGTCTTGATGATCAAATCAGCCGTCGATCAGAGTCCGAAAGCACAACGCTGCAACACGCCGCCTACCATGTAAGTGGCCGGAAGTCTAGCAAATCCGGACATATTATGCCACTTAACGCGAGCAGCTGAAGCGGCTTGCGCCGCTCCAGCCCTCGTTGCGAAGCTTCAACTACAGATTTTATCAATCTGTGCTATTTGATTTCGCAGGCACCGCCGGCGCCTTCGATTTCCTCTTTGAGCTTTTCAGCGTCTTCTTTCGAAACGCCTTCTTTAATTGCCTTCGGAGCGCCTTCGACCATGTCTTTGGCTTCCTTCAGGCCTAAACCTGTGGCAGCACGAACAACCTTGATCACAGGGATCTTGTTGCCGCCATCGCCCGTCAGGACAACGTCGAATTCAGTCTGCTCCACGGCAGCAGATCCGCCATCGTCGCCATCGGCCGGGCCGGCCATTACAATCGCACCACCACCTGCAGGCTCAATATCATGAGCCTCCTTCAGATAGTCCACGACCTTCTTGGCCTCCAGCAGAGTCAGACCGACGATCTTGTCGCCAAGTTCTTTAGTTGCACTGTCAAATTCTGTCGCTTCTGCTTCAGCAGTAGACATCTGTCCTTACCTTTCGTTTCTGTAAAGAAGCTATCGCAATAAAACTGTCACCCCGCCCAAACGGCTTACGGCAGGACACAGCAGTTTATTCATCTTCGCCCGAAATTTTCTTCAGGCAGCCAGCCAGCATTCCACCAGGCCCCTGCATGGCACCCGCCAACTGAGCACCAGGCCCCAGCATGCAGCCGGCAATCTGACCAATCAATTCGAGCCGCCCTGGACTCTTACTCAGCGCATCCACGGCCTGTGCATTGAGACCCTGTCCTTCAACAGTGGCCCCCTTGATTGCCAACTGATCAAGTCGCTTTGCCCAACTGGCAATCTCTTTTGAGAGAGCGACCACATCGTCGCCACCCCAACACAACGTCGACGGACCTGCCAGGAACTCGTCAAGCCCCTCAACACCAAGACGCTGCAGAGCGTTCTTCGCAATCGAGTTCTTAACGGTCAACGCCGTAATATTTGACTCACGAAGCCCCAAACGCCACTCATTCGCCGATATTGCATCAAGCCTTGAGCAGTCGACGACCAGAAAGTCACGGGCCTCACCGAGGCGCGACTGAATGTCCTCGATCAACATATCTTTGATTTGACGACTCATTTGACAACCTTACCGAAGCCCGATGCAACCAACCCGACACAGCAGAACCGAACTAGACGGCCACGGCAATGGACGGACTCATCGTGCCCGAAATGCTTAGCCCACGCATATAAACACCTTTGGATGTCGAAGGCTTCATCGTGCGAACAAAGTGCAACAGAGCCTCGATATTCTCGAGCAACTGACTCGGCTCGAACGACATCCGCCCCACGATGCAATGAACATTACCACCCGCATCCACTCGAAATTCCACTTTCCCGGCCTTGTATTCCTTAACCGCGGTCGCAATATCCTGCGTCACGGTTCCGGCCCGCGGGGAGGGCATCAGACCACGCGGCCCAAGCACGCGACCCAACGGACCGACAACTCCCATCATGTCCGGTGCGGCAATCGCCACATCAAAATCAAGCCACCCGTCCTTAATCCTGTCTGCAAGATCCTTGCCGCCCACACTGTCCGCCCCGGCAGCCTCAGCCACAGCCACATTATCACCCTGGGCGAAGACGATCACACGCTGAGCCTTCCCAATCCCGTGCGGCAGCACAATAGAACCCCGCACCATCTGATCGGCCTGCTTGGGGTCAACACCCAGCCGCAACGCCACCTCAACGGCCTGGTCAAAGCCGCATGGCTTGACACCCTTGGGCAGATTCTCATCCAGAGACTTCAGCGCCTCAACAGCCGCATCCAGCTCCAGAGCATCATACCCGGCAGTTTTCTTCAGCAGAGCTGCCATTCGCTTTGAGCGACGCGCCATGACTTCACCTAAATTTTCAACTATGAACTGAAACTGACGCCAACAAAACGACGGCTAATCAACGACGGTTAATCAACGACTTCCAGCCCCATACTGCGAGCCGTACCAGCAATGACCTTCACAGCCTGCTCCACAGAACTGCTGTTCAAATCTGCGTATTTAACCTTTGCAATCTCTTCCAGCTGCAACGTCGTGACAGTACCCACCTTATTCAGGAGAGGATTGGAAGAACCTTTGGCGATCCCGGCTGCCTTCTTAAGCAACACAGCCGCCGGCGGACTCTTCAACACGAAGTCAAACGAACGATCGTTGTAGACACTGATCACAACAGGGACAGTCGTCCCCATCAGATCGCGAGTCTGATCGTTGAATTGCTGGACAAACTGCCCAATATTCACACCATGCGGACCCAATGCAGTACCCACCGGAGGAGCCGGAGTGGCCTGTCCACCAGTAACCTGCACTTTAATTTCCGCAACAAGCT
>JAPYTO010000002.1 GCA_029941865.1 Fuerstiella sp.
TCATGCACCTGAACATTTCTCAGCAAATGAAGATGAGCCAGCAGATGAAGCTGGCTCCGCGGATGATCCAGTCCATGGAGATTCTGCAGCTGAATATGATGGCGCTGAACGAACGCATCGAACAGGAGCTGGTCGAAAACGTTACGCTGGAGATGGTCGACAAAGACCGCGACGAGCCGTCGCCGGAGGGCGATGAAATCATTAAGCCGGATGACCCGGCCGAAGCTCGCGAGCTGAGTAAAGACGTTGAAGAGCGAGAGCTCGTCGCTGAAAACGAAAAAAACAACGAATCTGACTTCGAACGGCTGATGGAGATTGCCTCCGAATGGCCGGAAGATAATGTTGGTTTTGGGGGCTCACGACCGTCGTCCAACCAGGTGAGCGACAGCATGGATCGTCAGCACGATGCCATGGCCAACATGGCGGCTCGCCCTCAGTCATTGCATGAATACCTGTTGGAACAGTTTTCGTTCAATACGCTGGACGAACCACTTCGTCAGTTCGGCGAATACCTGATTCAACACCTTGACCACAACGGTCGACTGCAGAGTCTGCTGGCGGAAATCGGTCAGCAGTTCAATCGCGTTTACGATCAACAACTCACGCAGGAACAGGTGGAAGAGATTCTGACGCTGATCCAGCACCTTGATCCACCAGGCGTGGGGGCTCGCGACCACAGTGAAATGCTGTTGCTGCAGATTACGGACAATATGCCGTTTCACGAAGTCATGCGAGTGCTGGTGCGTGACCATCTGGAAGACATCGCCTTCAATCGATTGCCAATCATTCAAAAGGCAACCGGCTATAGTATCGATATGATCAAGGTCGGTATCGAGCAGGTGCAGACTTTGAATCCGTACCCCGGTCGAGGCTTTGAGCAACGCCCCGTGCAGCGAGTCACGCCGGACCTGGCGGTCGAGAAGGACGACAAGGCTCGCTACATCGTCAGCTTGCTGGACGAATATGTGCCGGAGCTCAGAATCAGCCCGCGATACGCCAAAATGCTGCAGGAGAATCCAACGCCGGAAACGCGAGAGTGGATAAAGAAGAAAGTCGAATCAGCACGCTGGTTGATCGAATCGATTGAGCAGCGGTACAGCACGGTCAGAAATGTGGCCCAGCAGATCGTAGATCACCAGACGGAATTTCTGGACAAGGGGCCGGAGTACATTTCGCCGCTGAAGATGCAGCAGATCGCTGACCGCGTCGGAGTTCACGTGACCACGGTATCGCGGGCCGTCGACGAAAAATGGATCCAGACTCCTCGAGGACTGTTCCCGCTGAAGCGATTTTTCGGTGGTGGCACACAAACAGCACTCGGTGAAGATGTTGCGTGGGACACGATCCGCATCAAACTGCAGGAATTGATCGACGCAGAGAATAAGGCGAAACCACTCAGCGACGATGCACTGGTCGAAGCGCTCGCAAAACAGGGCCTGACGCTGGCCCGCCGTACAATCACGAAGTACCGCAAGCAAATGGGCATCCCCAGTTCACGCCAGCGTCGCGAGTATTAGAATCGTTTACTCTTTCTCGTAAACCGTTCCGAGCCGCGGGCGAGCCCGTTGCTGTGGTCAGAACGCAGCCATCGCACTCCTGAATCAGCGGACTGCGCTGTCGTGATCAGAGATTTCGTAGACTCGCCAGATATCGTTCCGGAACACTGGCGCTGCTTCAAATGGTCCCAGTCGCCGCGTGAGGACGTAGTTGCAACCTGTTTGCTGTCGCAGTCGCTCCAGGTCCGCGTCGTCAAACCGGCCATCCTGAAATGACTCGTTGGCCCAGCCGTGAATGGTCCACAGTCGCTGATTCCATCCCAGGATCCCCTCCGTGTCCTGAGGGCAGTCTTTAATGCAGACATATTCAGCCCGCTCCGCAAACCACTTGAAAGCGAACGACTCGCGAGGCGTGAAGACCAGAGCATCCTGAGGCGTGTTGTGGCGAATCCAGTCGCAGGCAGACTTCCAGTCGGCAAAGTGTTTGCGGCTGTAGCCGGCAGGCGTCATTGGACGCTGTGATAATGCCGCCATGATTACAAGACCGGCGGACACGAGAGTCACGCCGCCTAATAACCAATTCCCTCCGCGGTTCGGTCTTCCAGTCGCAGAACTCTCAGGGACTGCATTCGGGGTCCCAGGTGTTTCCCCCGGTCGTCGCACGACAGTGTCAAGAAGGCCGGCGACCACCAATGCCGTTGTCATGGGCAGTAACGCGTCAAATAACCGAAACGGGTAGAATTTCAACACGGCGGCCCGCCATTGCCAGTCGGGCATGTCGCGGGCGAGGCCGGAGTGCCAACCAACAACCACACCTGCCGCCGCAATGATCGCAGAAGCGACCAGCAAACACAGACACGGCTGCCACGCGGGGGGCCGTGTTGACTGAGGCTGCAGCCTTTGCAGTCCCACAAATCCCGCGATGCATACACCGGAAAGAACGAGAGTGTGAATCCATGCCCTCGCTGGAAACGTGCCGGGATCGAGATGGTGGGCAAGTCGCCAGAAGACCTGAATGTAGTTTGCCCGTTCGATTTGAGCAGCGGGGGCATCGCCGGATGTGAGCAACAGTAGTGCCGGCACCAGCCCCGGCAGCGACACGACGAACGCCACCGTCGCAAACGACAGACCGTCCAGCACCAGGGCAGTCATGGTGCGTTTTGGCGAACCTTCGGACGGAACACCACGAAATGGAAACATGGCCGCTTCACTCAGCGCAACGCCAATGCAGAACCATAGACCAACGACCGGGTGACAGGCGACGCTCAGGCCGGCACACACGCCCGACACGGCGTAACGGCGTCGAGAGCCTGCCTGCAGTGCGTCCAGCCAGAACGACATCGCCAGCAGAGCAAAGCCGTAGGCTGCGACCTTACCTTCCAATCCGCCGACAACCCACTCGCCGGAGAAGTTCCCGGTCATGGCAATGCCGCAGAAGCAGCATGCCGCCAACACAATTGCGCAGGATGAAAGTGACAGACGCCGACCAAGTGCCACCCAGGCCAGTCCGAACAATGTCAGACTGATGATTCGTCCGACAATTGCAACAACGGCTAACGGCAGAACCTGAGCGGCTGCTCCGAACAACGCGAAGAACACGACATGTGCATTCGCCGAATGGAGAAAGAGATCGCGTGAACACCACTGAGCGTCGTAGAACGCCCGCGCCTTGCACAGGTAATGTGGCTCGTTGACACCGGGAATGGGAACGCGGCAAAACGAATACAAAACGAAGACACAGCACACCAGCACCATGGTGGCAGCGTTTCCTGCTTTGCGATCGGGACGCGTCGCGTCGTTCGGTGAATCGGCCTTCATAAATTCAGGTACACATCGAGGTGATCACCGCAAACCTACTTCTTTGACTTTTTCTTTTTCTTTGGCTTGCCGGCTGACTTCGCCGGTTTCTTAGCGGATTTCGTCGGTTTCTTAGCAGACTTCGTCGGTGCCTTGGCGGCTTTCGTCGATTTCTTAGCGGTTTTCGTCGGTGCCTTGGTGGCCTTCGTCGATTTCTTCACGGCTTTGGCAGCCTTTTTGGGCTTTTTCTTTGTGGCCGTACCGCCGCCGAATGCCTGGTCCCAGTTTCTCCAGAACTCGGGTGTGGTGCCTGTACGAACAATTGGACCGCTCATAAGAAAAACGCCTTGCTGCAGAACATGAAATCTGAGGTTGAGGAAATGGACTGAGGACAGTTGATGATTTTGTCCTGCGCGGGATTGTTTTCGGAGTGCCAGTCGGCGTCAAGGACAGGACAAACTATCTGTGAAGTTCTCACGACATTCACCCGGCTCCTTTAAATTGTGTGGTTGAGTTTGAGTGAAAGTCTTGCCCAACTGCCGTATTTGTTCGTAAAATGGGTTTGGACTCAGTTGGCTGATCATGCTTGATCAGTCGTCCTGATCGGGAGCAACGATAGTGCGATTTCGAACAAAACAACGACCGCGGGGCGCATTGCGTCGTGGCGACCAGCGACGACTTGTGGCGTTGATTGCTGGCGTTGCTGTGATCATGCTGTGTTTCACAATCGTCCGACGACCACAGTTCTGGCACAAAATGTTTCCCGACACAGAGTCGGCAGCCGAAGTCATTTCGAGCGATGCCGCCCCGAACAGCGGCGTTCGGCTGAACGATTGGGTTGCGAACGACGGAGCAATCCAATACGACGAATTCCTGTCCAGTGCTCCGTCGTCAGACGGCATCGCAACATCCGACGTAGTCTCAGTCACAACAAATCGTCTGCCGCTTGACATCGCGGAATCTGAATTCAGTAGCGGCATTCCCCGCGTGCCGAAAGATTTGCTGAAGACGGTGAAGGACGATGTCATCGGCGTCTACTCGGCAGAGTCGAAGGCGTATTATGCGACCCTGAAGATGGCGACTTTGATCGATGAGAAAAAGACCAGCACGCTGCCGACGGGTGCCTTTGCCCTGTTCATGGACTCCCCGAACGGTTCACGCGGCATCCCATGGCGAGTCGAAGGACGTCTTCGGCGATTGGCGGAGATCAAAGAACGGCCGAATCCGTATGGCGGCGGCAAAGTCTACGATGCATGGATCACCACACCTGATTCCGGTGATCAACTGATACACGTCGTGTCCATGAATGTGGATGAGACGTTGAAAAGGCTGTTGCCGCGACGGTCGTCAAGACAGACGGAGCCGCCGCGTCCAGTCGTCGAGTTCAACAGGAAAAACTCTCCCGATGTAAAATTCACGGGATACTTTTTCAAACGCGAAGGATACGCCAGCAGACAGGGAGTGTCTTTGGCGCCGTTGCTGCTGGCCGGCACACTGCACGAAATCCACGCAGCTCTGGTCACTTCAACGCGTGCCGAGCAACTGACTCCGTACCTTGGCTGGCTTACGATGGCCGTCTGTGCCGGAGTCTTTTTTGTGGGGTGTAGTTTCATGAGGAGCGACGCGGCCCATTCCCGCACGCGGGCACATGCACTTACGCGCCTGCCAGCCTATGCCTCGTTTGAGAATGTAACGGCGACGACGATCGCGGAGACGTTGGGCGAACTGGAAACGTAAGGCACCCCTGTCCTGTCCAGACACCGTTTCTTTGCCGTGAATCGCAACGGGCTGCTGTTGATCGTTGCGATGGAATTACCGCGTCGAGCGTGAGCGGTGCCAACCGACCTGACGGATTCCCGAGCTCTGTCTGATCGGGAGAACTCTTTGTGACGACTGACCGGTCACTGGCGGCAGAAACTCTTCTGACGGCCGCCGCGCTGGATCAACGTCACGACGATCACTGGCAGGTGGTGCGGACAATGGTGGCAGGTACGGGATTGTGTTTTGGAGAGCGCCGCTGAATGGTGAGTTGGCCGGGGGAGGGGTCGGAAAGCGGTCGATTGCTCGTCCCGGTGGACAGAATGTGCCGGTGGCGGTCGGGAGACTGGGTTCCAGTCGACGGCGGTCCACTTCCAGCAATGGTCCATAGGTTAATGGTGCATGCGCACGCTGTATTTCCGCGCTGTGCTGCACCTGGGCCAACGGATCACTGTACGGCACGATTCGGGGCAGCAGAGTTTTCACGAGAGGAACATTGACCGTCTGCGGCAACTGCAGCTGCTCGTCCTCATCGATCATTTTCTGTAGCACACGGGCCGCGTCCGGATCGACGAGCTCTCCGCCCGGTACGGCACGTCCTGACGATAGGGGATTGTCGATGATCTGCGGGGCCAGCAGATCGTTGATCGGGCTGTTGACATCTACATGGTCCGCGGCAGTCACCTGCTCGTCAGGCCGAGGCTGTGGTGAGCGTCGCCGCTGACTTTGAATCGGGCTGTCACTCAAATCCTGCGGAAACGTTTCCTGCCACGCGCCGACCTCTCCCGAACCCAGCAGCATCACACCCATTAGCGCGCAGCGGCACAGGTCCTCGCGGCAGCCACCGGGGTGTCATTGAGTGGAAGTTCGGTGAATCAGGCATGGGAAATCTGTGGGGTAAAACCGGTACAGATGAGACATCTATCTCTGTCTCATTCATCGGCTACCGCAGTTACCGTGATCGCAAAATCCCGAAAAACCGTTACCAACGCCAAAAACAGCCGGCCTTGCCCAGCCTGTTGCGGGCGTTGGAGATGCAACTTGTCCTGTCGTTTCAGCAGAATCTGCCGTCCGCTGTGAGGGACGTGCGCCGTTCAAGTGACGGATTCACATCATTCGGCGTTGATGCCAGGCGGTTCCATCTGCACGCGGACGTCGCGTTGTGGAAATGGAATTGAGATGCCTTCTTCGGCAAAGCGATGATGAATCTGAGTGTACAGTTCAGTTGTCGTTCCAAGTCGGTTGTCCAGGTTCGGCAGGTACGCTCGCAGCACAAGGTCCAGAGAACTGTCACCAAAGTTTTCGAACGTGGTCATTGGACCCGGGTCGTTCATGACATCGGGATGGTTCCGGGCCACATCCAGCATGACCTCACGAGCTCGATCGGTATCCGTGCCGTACGCGACGCCAACGTTCACCATCACTCGATTCGTGGTATCGCTCAACGTCCAGTTCAGCAGCTTGCCGGTGATGAACTCGCGATTCGGCACGATGTATTCGCGTCGATCCCAGTCGGTAATGGACGTTGCTCGGATTCGAATCTTCGAAACGACACCACTGACTCCATCAATGGTGACGATATCGCCGATACGGATGGGACGCTCGACCAGAATGATCAGTCCGCAAACAAAGTTCGCGAATATCTCCTGCATGCCAAATCCCAGACCCACCGATAGCCCGGCCACCAGCCATTGCACCTGGCTCCACCGCAGACCGACCAGTCGAAAGATCACTGCCATTCCCAGCAGCAGTACAACATACCGCGTCACCGTGCAGATCGCATAACGTACGCCGGCATCAAGATTCGACTCACTGCGCAGCACGACTTCAATCAGTCCGGGTATCTGACGAACTCCGACGACTGTAATTGTTAGGGTGAACACAGCCAGAAACAGGCTGCCGACCGTGACATCGCGACGTTCTATCCTGGTCTGGACAGTCGTCTCCTCGTCTGATTCGATCGGCACAACAACTTCTTCGTACACCGTCCATAGCGGCTCACGGTCCAGTACACGAAGAGCCGGCAGCACATCCAGCCAGATTCCCCACATACAGGCCAGGGCCGTCAGGCAGGCGATGTTGCGAAGCAGTGCGTCTGCCTGCAATCCAAAAACTTCGACGTCTTCGTCATCCTCTTCGACCGGTGGAATGGATGAATTCGCTGCATCCGCTTCATCACTGTCGGATTTAGACCGTTCCATCGCACGTGCGCGAGCTGCCAACAGTCTGGTCTTGGTGCGGTGCAGACGCAGCCAGCGTGTCAGCAGTTGATGTCCCAGTAAAAGGAGTGACATCACGACCACGGTATAACCAAAGCGGATCGCCAGTTGAACGGCCGTGTAGTGAAACCCGGTGACCGAAAGAAAGATCACCAGCGCCACCAGTGCGACGGGGCCAAACGTCCAGAGCCATCGCGATGCCGCCAGGATCGAGAAGGATGCTGACAGGCGGCTGACCAGAAGATTTGACGGTGGCAGCAGCAGGCGTATTACTTGTGCGCCCACGACGATCATCAGCACCATGAACAGGCTGCGTTCGATCAGGTCTCCGTCCGATGCTCCCTGACGCACGGCCAGAAACAGAAGCATTGGCAGCAGCGTCACAATAATCGTGCCATGAAACCATTGCCGCAGGATTTGACAAACAGTGTTGTTCCACCCGAAGTGAACTTCAGCCAGGCCGTCGGACCGCAGCGCCTGACGAAAACAGTTCAGCCACAGAAGTATGATGCCCAGTTCGGACAGCGCCAGACCGAATTGCCGTATCGTCTGACCGGCCGCCTGAGTCTGCAGCAGCGTACCAGTCACCAGCATCAGCAGCGGCCACTCCGCCGCCAGTCCAAAGGTCAGCAGCATTGCCCGCAATGTCGGTCTAAACGTGGTACAGGCGCGCCGCCCTGCCAATTCAGCGACGGCATTCAGGCCGAGTTTCGCTCTGTGCTGAATGGCAAATAACAGCGCGATGACCAGTCCCGCTGGAATGAGAATGAAAAGGAAAGCCCCAACCATGTTGCCAAGAGTGTTTTTCAAGCCAGCCCGAGCTTCACGAACTGCACCGGAAAACGCAGTTGGTAACGACGCCAGATCCGACAGCGTCAGCATTGGGTGGCTGCGGAACCACAAGGCCTGTTCACTTGCATAGTCTTCCCACTCGTCCATCAGTGCCAGCCGCCGCCGATTCTCATGGTCCAGTTCCGATAGCAGCGATGACAACTGCCTTGAATTCTTACCCAACGACTTCAGCAGGGTCCCATGGCCCTCGATGACCTCAATTTCAGCCGTATTGAAAGGCCGATCATCCGGTGCAACCAGTTCTTCGACGCCTTCCAGTTCGTTGACATATTTCAACTGATTCGACCGACGTTCAGAAAGTACACGCTCTATCTTGTTCATCTCCGTTTCGATTTCCGCACGGCTCGATAATTTCTCGTGAAAGTGAAGCAAATCGCGACCAATCACTCCTTCTGCACCAAAATCCTTGATGCGTTGCTGGATCTTTTCGGCTTCGGCCTCCAGTTTATTATTCGTCTCCCGGAACGTTTTCACTGCATTCTCTCGGACTGCGATCTGGTCCACGATTTTACTGTTGGTCGTCGCGAGTTCAGTCCGGGATTCCAGCAGCAGCCGGAGTTCCGGGGATTCCAGGCTGGCAATCACCTGCTGTGCATTTTTCGCTTCCATCACTTGATTGTCAGTTCTCTCCTGGCGGAGGATTTCCCTTCTTTTTTGCAGCACGTCCAGACTCTGCTCATACTGACGAATCAGCTGCTTTCGGTAGGCAGCGCGAAGCGTTGGCAGGTTCCGTGTCACCTCTGTCGTCAGCCGCATCAATTCGGCACGGCCCATATCCAGGTCAGCCTGCGTCGTGGCGTGTCGTGTCGTCAGTTCCCGCTCAGTGGCGCGGTGCAGAAGCGTTTCCGCATTGGCGGGCAAAGCTCTCTGCAGCGCCTCTATCTCGTCCAGTTTCTTCTGTAGCACCAGGTTGCGTTGCTGCTGCACCTGTTTTGGTGTCACCTTGTCGGCGGCAGCCGTTTCTGCAGCGGCGGAGTTTTTCCGTTCGGCGGCCAGCTTGATCGTCAGTTTCGCGATTTCGCTCTCGATATCGACTTCGGCGACGTTATCCAACTGAGGAGCTTCAGCGGGCGTCTCAAGGCGTTCCACTTCGGCGCCAAGCTCACTTGTCTTCGCAATGATATCGGCAGTGGACTGCTGTAGCTCATTTACCCTTGCTACGTTGGCAAGCGACTGTTGCAGCAACTGCGTCACTTGCTTGCGCGCTCCTTCCTCGAGATCTGCCTCCGACAATTCTTCCTGGAGTTGGGCGATAGACCGCTCGTGCTGAGCAATCCGGTCATCGGCGGCCGACGTGGCAGCCGGATCTTTCGTGACAGTCTCCGCGGCGGCGGCATTCTGTTCTGCGACCGAGGCCTTCGTCTTGTCTGCAGGCGTTTGTGTTTGAGCCGCAGCCAGCGAACACCACGAGGCAACAACCAGTACTACAGCGACAGGCAGCGCGCGAACTTCGCTCTCGCTGTGGCGTTCGCATGTTTTGATGATTCCGTTCATGTCGATCTTTTAACAATCGACATACCTCCGCGCAACCCGAGTCTTGTGAATCTGGCGGCGGTTCAGGATCAAAGTTACTGCGGGTCAGCGTCAGTACGTACTGCGTTTCGGCTGCACGAGCGGTCGGGCAGCAGCCTTAGACACCATTCGGCGATCGGGATGTCGTTGACGGCGTTGAACAGCAGACTGTCCACCCCGGATTCCAGCAGCACGGGCATTAGTTCCTGATGATGTTCAGCGGCGACAATCAGAATGGCGGGGCGGCGGGGTGCCAGCACAAACCGGCGAAGCAGTGTCAGGCACTCCCTTTCCAGGCCATCCAGAAAAATCACCAGCGCTGCCGTGTTGATTTGCTGAGCAACCGACGCCAGGTCCTTTGTCGTCGTAAACGAATCAAAGACAATACTGCCATCGTTCCGACCATCGCCGGTACGGTCCCGCAGTTTGTCCATCACCTGAGCGGCGATGGCGGAAGGCCAGCGCCCCGACCGGTCAACCACCAGAAATCGAGTGACTGACCAGTCCGGCAGGAACGCTTCGGCAGCAGGAACCTGTGGCATTGACATGTAGTATGTTGACCTGTGCCCTGATCTCGCAATTCTGTACCAATTCCGCGGGTTTCTGATCGATGTCCATTATCGCTGTTTACTCATCCGTACCCAACTCAACAATCTGCAGCAGCTGAGCTTTTTCAGCGTCGGCGGCTTCGCTGTGGCAGGCGGCCTTGCCATCGTCTGCCCCCATGTCTTTTCGAGTCTTCGACGCCAGGCGATGCACTTCTTCCGGAGACAGGACGCCACGTTTTTCCAGAATCTCTTTCTGTTCATCCGTCAGCGCTTCGGTCACCTTTGCTTTGTCCCATTTGTACGCTTCCGCTTTGCCACTGGTGAATTCCACGATCTCTTTGCTGATTCGAACACTGCACCAGTCGTGTCCACACATGGCACAAAAGTCGGTGTCAACATCCAGGTCTTCGTCGTGGTATGCTCGCGCGACGTCCGGGTCAAAGCTCAGTTCGAAGTGTTTCTGCCAATTCAAAGCCGCTCGGGCGAGAGTCAGTTCGTCGTCGCGATCACGTGTGCCCGGAATTCCGAGCGCGACATCGGCGGCATGAGCCGCAATTTTGTAGGCGACGCAGCCCTGTTTGACGTCGTCCTTCTTGGGCAGTCCCAGATGTTCTTTAGGTGTCACGTAACACAGCATGCTGGCCCCGTGCCATGCCGCGCTGGTTGCTCCGATGCAACTGGTGATGTGGTCGTAACCAGGAAAAATGTCGGTGACCAGGGGACCCAGCACGTAGAACGGAGCACCGTGACACAGTCGACGCTGCAGTTTCATATTGAATTCAATCTGGTCCAGCGGTACGTGCCCGGGACCTTCGACCATCACCTGCACGCCCTTTCGCCATGCTCGTTCGGTGAGTTCACCGATGGCGGAGAGTTCCGCCAATTGGGCCAGGTCTGTGGCATCGGCCAGGCCGCCCGGGCGCAGGCCATCGCCAATACTGAATGTGACATCATGCTGCCGCATCACGTCACAGATTTCTTCCCACAGCGTGTACATGGGATTCTGCTGATCGTGAGTGATCATCCACTTGGCCAGCAAGGAACCGCCGCGACTGACGATACCAATCAGTCGGTCCTTCACAAGGTGCAGATGTTCCTGCAGAACTCCGGCATGAATTGTGAAGTAGTCGACACCCTGCTGAGCCTGGTGTTCCAGCATCTCCAGAATCATCTCCCGGTTGAGATCCTCAATCTTTCGGCCAATGATCATTGAATAAATCGGCACGGTTCCAATCGGTACGGTGCTGTTTTCGATGATGGCTTCGCGGCAGGCGTCAAGGTCGCCGCCGGTGGACAGATCCATCACCGTATCCGCGCCCCAACGTTCGGCCCACTGCAGTTTCTCAACTTCCTCTGCCGTTCCGGAGGAGACCGGCGAGGCCCCCATGTTGGCGTTGACCTTCGTTTTTGAAGCTCGACCAATGGCCATCGGATCCAGATTGAATCGCAGGTGGTTCTTATTGGCCGGGATGACCATGCGGCCGGCAGCAATTTCGTCGCGCACCTGTTCCGGTGTGAGGTGATCTTCACGGTCGGCGACACGCAGCATTTCTGACGTTATTGTTCCGCAGCGAGCGTGTTCCAGCTGAGTGATGGCTTCGAATCCGGAGGGCCGTTCCCATGCTTCAGCGTCTTCGTAGTCCTTTTCGCAGCCGGCCTTCAACGCCCAGTCGGTCGGCATGAAGTCCCACGCTGTTTTGTCCGAAACCTCCGGGATCCCCGGTGTGTCCATCGACGAATAAGTCAACGCTCCTGCTCGGCCGGCGGCTATTTGAGGGGCCGCCGAAAAACTGCCCGGCGTCGTTCCTGCGTGGACGCTGCTGGGGTCGGCAGCCACGATTTCAGGCATGTATTTCTGAACGCGAGTTATGTGATTGATACTCATGACGATTGATGATCCTGAAAATCACGGGCAGACACTGGATAGGGTCGTGCACCATTTAATATCGGCAATTCGGTGACTGTCGAAGCCGGACTCGGCGTGTTCAGCGTTCCTGACCGAAGATATTCGACTTAGAGACGTAAGCTGTGGCAAGAGTTCAGACGCAGTTGAGGGGGTGGCTGATTGAGCCTCGGTCCCTGACCACATGCTGCCGGAATCGTAATGTTCAACCGCCAATTTGCAATTGCTCTTTGCCGGCAACCTTTTATTAGAGCGCGCTTCACCGAAGTGTAGCGACTTCCGCCACCGTTCAGCTGCGAAATCGCTCGCCGGACCCGCCGCACGTCCGTGCGACACGCACTACAGCGTTTCACGCTGACTTGTGGCCGCGAAGAACGATTTTCAATAGCACTTTGGTTGCCCCCACGAGCCAGTATCGTCCACGACAATAAGTAATCTGCTTAGCCGCGTATGACGGGCCAGACGTCAACTTTTTCTGCGCCCCGGTAGATGTGGATGTGTCGATGCATCAGGATGGTGTGATCTGAATAGCCCACCACCAGGCGGACCGAATCGCCGATCTTCAGGTCACGGGCGGTCCCTTCCAGCGAAAGGACGGCGTGCTCGGCGCTCAGGGAATCGATTGTGGCCCCGGTCACATCGAGCACTTCCGCAGGGTGAACGACAGGGTTGACGGCTTTTCTCCCACAATTCAGGACGGCTCGATCCAGCGAGGGCCGCGAAACCACGTCCGCGGTCAGAGTCAGAGCGGGCTCAACATCCTGAAGACCGCAGGCCTGGGTGTAGAAGAGATCTCCGAAGATTCCGCCTCCGGCCTGTAGTTCTGTCACTGCCTCGTGTTGTCCGGTGATCCAGAAGGAACCACTCCCTCCCGCACTCACAAAGTCGCAGCACACGCCTTCGTGCTGCATCGCATCCCGGGTTTGTTCCAAAGCGTTCATGGCGTCAAAAATGGCCTTCTGTTTTTCCGCCGGATCAGCAATTGTCAAAAGGTGTCCTTCGTAGCCCATGATGCCAACCACCGATATGCCCGGCAGCTGGTCTGCTGCGACGGCCAGGCGGGTGGCGTCAACGCGGGGACGAACTCCGGTTCGCTGCATGCCAATATCGATGTCAATCAGCACCTGAAACTCGACACCGGCAAGTTGCGCGGCAGCTGAGAAGCGTTCCGCCTGCACATAGTGATCGATGGTCACCAGCAGGTTTGTCTGCTTTGACGCGGCGGCCAGACGGTTCAGCTGTGCTTCGGCCACGGCGATGTGGGCCAGCAGGACTGATGGTATGCCCGCAGTTGCCATCACTTCAACTTCTGCGACGGTGGCCGCTGTCACCCCGCACGCACCGTACTGCACCAGCGTCTTCGCAATTTTCGGCTGGCTGTGCGCTTTGACGTGGGGACGCCACAGCTTGCCGAGGCTCAGAACTTCCTTTCCGATTCTGGTGGCATTGCGTTCCATCACTTCGAGATCGAGCCGTAGTTCGGGCATATGCTTGACTGGCCTTAATGAATTCCGGCCAGTGCTCGACAGGGTCGTGGTGGCCATTCTGAGGTAAGACTTCGTCGGTCGGCCATTTCAACGCGGCTGTGGCGCCGGGCACGATCGAGCCAATCAATGTATTCGGTTTAACCGTCGCAGAACAGGCTCAGAAACATCCCATGGGGATCATTCCCGTTTGCAGATGTCGAAAAGTCGACCGAGACTCAAGCAGGCATTTGACAACGATCTTCCCATTCACAAAAAATTGCAAGTACAAGGCAGGTACGATGGAACAGCAAACCGCAACAGTCGACAACCGCAGCTTTGTGGATCGACGTGATTCCGGCACCGAAACGGGTGCGGCAGGATTTGAGCGACGTCAGTTTCGCGATGGCAATCGGTCAAGTCGCCCGGAAGTCACAGAATTTGCCGAAGCAGTCGACGAATACAAGGTCACACATCGCCGTCGCTTCATCACTTTCGAAGAGCTTTTTGATGTGATGTCAGGTCTCGGTTATCACAAGTAGCCGGATCTTCGTGATAATGTGAATCGCAGAGCGGCGAGATAACCGGCACAGACGGGTATTTTCTGCAGTCGCTCATGTTTACTTTTGTTATCAGCTTCATTTAATCAGATTATCTTCTCTCGTCATTCGTTTTTGTGGAAGAGTTCTAAAGTCCGGAAGGTCGGGCTGGTGGAACCATGCACAGGAAGTCAGGCAGGTGTTGCTCGTTTGTAAAGAGCGGCTCGTCCTGTTGCTCTTACTCAACGAATGAGAAGCCTTCCGCTGTGAGAAGTCTGTGTCCTTGTGGAATGGTCGTAGACAGACTCCGTTGTCCTCAAACGCGAGAGAACTGATTCATGATTGAAGTTGAACCGGACGTATTGGTCACAGAGCGCCGCGGGAACCGGCGTAGAAGTGCTGTCCCGGAAAAAACTGTTTCCGCCCCTGCCGACACCTTCCTGGAAGAAACGGCTCCTGAGGTCACTGACCGTCGCAAACAGGACCGACGCCGTCAGATCGATCCCACGACGTGCGAACGAGACTATTCAGGTTCTGAAGTTGAATTCATGCGAGCCATGGACAACTACAAACGCAAGAGTGGTCGCCCGTTTCCAACGTGGAGCGAAGTACTGGAAGTGCTGACAAGCCTTGGCTACCGCAAGGTCGCTGAACCGACCACGATGGCGTGGCGTTCCAGCGGCGACTGACAAGACACGATCATCCCGGTCTCTCTTCAGGAGACCGGGACTTTCTGTGCGCCCATCCGTTTCGCGCCACCGTGGACTTTCGCCGCGGTTTCAACTGTGGACACGGGGCAATTCGCAGCCCTCGGCGATGATCGTCGCTTCGGCCGCAGCCAGACCCTCAAGCCTGTCATGGACGATGTCGTCACTGCCATACGATTTTGCCAGACGGACATAGGTCGCATGATGCCGCGCCTCTGATTCGTAAAGGCTGCCGTAGAATTCGCTTAGCTGTGCATTCTTCAGGTGATCGCGCAGCAATACGAACCGTTCGCAGCTGCGAGCTTCAATCAGCCCGGCGATCAGAAGTCGATCGACGGCTTTGTGCGGTTCCTGACGACGGCACAATTCCATCATCTTTCGCCCGTACGTGCCCGGCTTCATCTTGTAGAAACGAATCTCACGCTGCTTCAGCAGCGCCAGCACCAGATGAAAGTGCTCCAGCTCCTCGGTGACGATTTCCGTCATCTGCTGACACAGGTCTTCGTTTTCAACGTACTCAAACATCAGGTGCATGGCCGTCGAAGCCGCCTTCTGTTCACAATGAGCGTGGTCGATAAGCACAGCGTTCAGGTTTTGATCCACCTGAGCGAGCCAGCGGTCGGGAGATGTTGAATGAAGGTGCAGCATGGTGTGATGATATTCGGTTCCGGCCCGCAGGCCAACGCTGACCGTCGTGAGTTTCCGGGGAACGCCGGAGCGTAGCGCGTGTTCAAGTCTAAGAATCAGGGTTGTTCCGTAGCCGAACTCGCCAGAGTTTGGAAGTTTTTCTCTATGTCGTCCAAAGTCTGGTGACTTCGGCTGCCTCAAAATTAAGACTTAACGAAGCACCTGCGGGCCGCTCCGCATCAGGAATTGGAAAAATTCCGTCCTGCACGCATTTCAGGAGCGACCAACGGCAGCGGGCCACCGTCTTCCGGGCGTCAGCCCGCATCGGCCGGCGGGCCGCCCCACCTCAACCGAGCAGCATGCCGGCGTAGCCGACGACTCGGCTCTTGTCTCCGGAAACGTCGGCACTGGTAGAGTAACCGGCGCGTTGCATTTTCGACAGTTGACCGCCTGTTCGGAGTGCTTCCATCACGATCACGGCAGGCCGCAGGCCACACATGCTGATATTCTTCGATGTGACGGTGTTGAACAACTTTGCCGGGTCGAGCGATTCCATGGCCGTCAGCGCCATTTCGTCCAGCTTGCGGTTTTCTTCGTCCGTGGCAAAGTGATTCATGTCGCTGGAGATGACCAGCAGGGGCGGTGTCGGCAGTTCTGCGATGACAGCCGCCAATTGCTGTCCGAACTGCTGACAACGCTCCGCGTTGCCGCCGCCAATCGCGATGCCGACAACTTTTGCGTTTGGTGCCAGCCGGTGAAGCAAAGGCAGCTCCACTTCGATGCAGTGTTCCTGAGCGTGAGCGGCTGAATCCAGTTCCAGGCCGTCGATTTGTTCGGCCAGCTTGTTTGCTAACTCCTGGTCCGCGGCGACTGTTGCGTCGGGAAGCTGCCAGGTAGTGTGCGGTGCGACAGCCCACTCGACACCGTGTCGCGTGTGCTTCGGACCGATGATGATCACCGTCTCGGGAATTTCGATGCTCTTCAACACATCACCGGCGATGCGTCCGGAAAACTGAAGTCCGGCGTGAGGCACCATGACTGCCGGCCACGTTGTTTTTGTTGCAGGAATCTGTCCAAGGCAGTCGGAAACGATCTTCGCGAGCGTAGGAGCATCCGCCGGATAGAATCGTCCCGCCACGCCGGCCGGACGAATCTCGGTCCCGGGCTGGGCCTGCGGCACGTTGCTGTTGCCGATTGCATCCGCGGTGGACCTTGCCGCAAAACTGAACACCTGGGCCGCCGCCGGCACGCTGACCCTCGCTGCCGCAGCCGCTGTCTCAACCAATTCAGCCGCCGCAGCATCCCGCTGGAATTGCCACGCCGTGCGGCCTGACTCAGCCACCATCACGGCTCTGGTTTGTGGATCAATGCCTCCTGAGTCGCAGGCTGCCACAGTTCCGTGCATGGCGGAATCGGCAAACAGCACAATGTCGACGACCATTTGTCGCATCAGCTGACTGTTCACCCGTGACGTGCGTAACCAATTGGCCGCGGCGCCGGTCAACTGCAACAGGGTTGTCTGTAATGCAAATCCGTGGCGAACCTGAATCTGCGAAAACGTGGCATGTTGATCCGAACCGGGAAATGTCAGTCGAAGGGCAATGCCATCGACCGTGCCGTCCGAACAATTCGCCGGAAAACATCCCGGCACGGCGCCTTGGTATCCGGCGATGATGTTGGTCTTCGCGAATGCCGCCAGCGTCTCAATTTCTGCCTGACTGAAGGGGTGTTGCAGGTCAGCAACATTGTCAGTCAGTACCGACGCATCGAAATCACGTTCGATCATGCGACCTTCGAAGCGTGTCAGCTGCGCATCCGGCTGCTGCCATGCAGTGATCGGCAACCCCGCTTTGTGACATACCTGATCCAGAAATGTTCGGGAATCCCAGTTGCGTTCGATGGCCACGATCGGCAGCAGCAGACCGGCCTTGTTGCCCCGTGCGATCCTGAGGCCGTGCTTACCGACTTCAACGGCGTCAGCACGCCGTTCACCCTGCTGAGTGATCGGTTCAAAGTTGAACAGCAGCGTGACATCCAGTGTCAGGTACGGCAGTTCTGACGCGGACACTGGAGGAAACCGATGATCCTCAACTGCCGTTCGAGTGCCCGATTGCGTCAGTGCCGCAAGCAGCTTCATCGGCTGCCCCAGACTGCCGCAGCAGCCTCGCAGTTGCCCCCGCCGTTTCAACGTGACAAACGTTCCCATCACGGTTTCGTCCGCTGCGTTTAGTAACGTGGGATCGCTCAGGCGCACGGGCCGTTTGTTCACGGCGGCCTGCACGATTTCGCACGCCGCTTTATGAATCGCGGATTCCTGTTCCGTCGTCAGCGCTGGGCTTTCCCGAACTGTCTGCATCGTTTCATTCGCTTTGGGGTGGAGATTCCGGCTGTCATTGGACGTCTGCGTCACGGGTTGCGTGGCTGTTCCGAGTTGTACCAGATTACCGGGGACTGCGGTGGCGTGATCTGCGGCCGATCCATATTCACTAATCTGAATCGGCTGACGCTTTCGGCCCCATGTTCCGGGGGCGTCGTCAAAGTGTCCCGCGATTTCAGTGCCACACGCGCCGCAGCGATTTGCGGTCATGCTGTATCTGCCCAACTGGTGCCAGTCGCGTTCAATCAGCAGCTCGTTGCAGTTTGGGCACCAGGTACTCTGATTCTGCACATCGTTGACATTGCCCACGTACACAAAACGAAGTCCCTGTTCGCCAGCGATCTGCTTTGCCATCAACAACGTTTCGTGAGGCGTGCGGCCCAGATCCATCATGCGGAAATCCGGATGAAAGGCCGTAAAGTGAACCGGGACGTCAGCTCCCACACTGTCCAGAACCCAGTCGCACATCTGACGAAGTTCGTCCGCGGAATCGTTGGCATCCGGAATGATCAGATTGGTGATTTCGAACCAGACGTCGCTTTCGTGCTTCAGCCACTTCAACGTGTCCAGGACAGGTTGAAGATGTGAATAAGTAATCTTGTGATAGAAGTCCTCGGTGAATGCTTTCAGGTCGACGTTAGCAGCATCCATCGCGTGAAAAAAAGCCGGCCGCGCCGCTGGTGAAATGTACCCCGAGGTGACAGCCACCGATTTGATGCCACGTTCACGACAAGCCTTCGCCGTGTCGATCGCGTATTCGGCCCAGATAATCGGATCGTTGTACGTATAGGCGACGCTGCGGCAGCCCGTCTGCTGCGCGGCGGCAGCAATCATCTCCGGCATCGCCAGCTCACTCAGTCGCTCCACCTCCCGAGATTTTGAGATATCCCAGTTCTGACAGAACTTGCAGCCCAGATTGCACCCCGCTGTCCCAAACGACAGCACTGCGGTACCCGGGTAAAAATGATTGAGTGGTTTTTTTTCGATGGGATCTATGCAGAAACCCGTGCTCTTTCCGTATGTCGTCAGCTGCATCTGACCTTCAACGTTCTGCCGCACAAAGCAGAAGCCGCGATCGCCGGGCTTCATGTGACATTCACGAGGACAAAGGTCACAGACAATACGTCCGTCCTCTTCCGTCGTGTGCCACCAGCCGCCGGCAATGTCACCTGCGCTGCCAGGCTTTGACGGTGGAGGTAAAGAAACTGAGTGCATGGTTTACCGAATTGAGCTTTGTACCATCGTAATGTAGCGTCGTTCAGTATCTTGCCCGAATTCATGGTCCAGGAAAAGCAAAAAACGTTGCCGCACCGGATCGCGTGACTGGTCTGGCTCAGGTCCTCGAAATTCGGCCTGCGAATCGCGCCAACGATGAAACGGGATTGGCGGTTCCAATGGAAGAGCTCTGCGGCGCGATCTGTATTCCCTTCCTCAGTTGATATGAAGAGCCAAATGCGGTGCAATGATCAACCTGCGGCCCGGGTGTGAAACCCGCTCGTGCCGGTTGTTGAACTGTTTCGGGTCAGAACGTCTTCGGGAATATGTTGAATGCACGGTTTTCGCACATTGGTCGCGGTATTGGTCCTCGTCCCCGCCACAACGACCTTCGCAGAAGAGAAACCTGGCGATCTGCCATTACCGAACGTGCATCATCTGATCGACACTCATATTCATCTGTTTGACACTCGGCGGCCAAACGGAGTTCCGTGGCCGCCAGCGGATGACAAGGTGCTGTACAAGCCGCATCTGCCTGAGGAGTATTCACGCATTGCGAAATCGGCAGGTGTCACTGGGGTTGTGATCGTCGAAGCAAGTGATCGGCTGGAAGACAATAAGTGGGTGCTGGACCAGGTTGCCGGCGATCCGTTCTACGTCGCTCTGGTGGGCAACATCGATCCGAATCGGAAAGACTTCGGCAAACTCCTGAAACGCCTCCGCAAAGACAAACGTTTTGTTGGCATTCGAGCCCGCACCAGCACGCCGATCGACTACACGCACCCACAGGTGCTGGCGAATTTCCGTTTGCTCGAACTGGCGGGACTGTCACTCGACATTCTGGCGAATGGAAAAGGGATCGAAGGCGTAAAAGAAGTTGATGTTCTGGCCGCAAGTGTTCCGCAGCTTCGAATCGTCGTGGACCATGTGCTGGGCTATGACATCGACGGCAAGCCTCCCGGCAAAGAGTGGATTGATGCCGTGGCGAGTCTGGCAAAGCACCCAAATGTTTACTGCAAAGTGTCCGGGCTGTATCAACGATGTACGCAGCAACCTGCTCCACAAGACCCGGCCCATTACCAAACCGTGCTGGATCCGTTATGGCAGCACTTCGGTTCCGAACGATTAATCTACGGCAGCAACTGGCCCTGCACAAAGAAGAGCGGCGACTACGCCAGCTTCGTTCGTCTGGTGAACGCGTACTTTTCCGCGAAGGGACAGGACGCCAGCGAACGATACTTCTGGAAAAACGCAGCGACCGCGTACGGTCTGTCGCTCGATTAGGGGGCCATTGAAATTGAATTTCACCCGGCCGAAATCAAACATCGTCGGCAATCGACGGCCTGACTCCAACGAGTTGCAGATCATCAGGCTTTGAAGATCTTATCGCGTCCCACTTCAACACCGCTGGTGGCGTTTCGGGTGTCGAGCACCATCGTCGAATGTTCCACGATGAAGTCGTAATCGTACGACGAATGGTCGGTGGCAATCAGCACACAGTCCTGTTCGGCAAGGAAGTCCGCCGTCAGTTCTTCGCTTTCCATGGGCGGGACGTCGTGATGCCGCACCTGTGGCAACACGGGGATGTGAGGGTCGTTGTAGGTCACATCAGCGCCGCGTTCCAGCAGTAGTTCCAGCAGATCAAACGATGGACTTTCTCGGGGATCGTCCACGTCTTTCTTATAAGCCATTCCTAACAGACAGATTTTGCTGCCCTTAATCGGCTTGCCGGCGTTGTTGAGGAATTCCGCCAACTGGCTGATCACGTAACGTGGCATTCGCGAATTGACTTCGCCGGCCAGTTCGATGAAACGAGTGCTCATGCCCTGACGACGTGCCAGCCAGCTGAGATAGAACGGGTCAATCGGGATGCAATGTCCACCAAGTCCCGGTCCGGGATAAAACGCCTGAAATCCAAAAGGCTTTGTTTTGGCCGCGTTAACGACATCCCAGATGTCGATGCCCATCTGGTCGAACAGCGTCTTCAGTTCATTGACCAGAGCGATGTTAACGGCGCGGTAGGTGTTTTCGAGAATCTTGCAGGCTTCCGCGACTTCGGCGCTGGCAACGGGGATGACCTGAACAATGGCCTTCGAGTACAGACTGCAGGCCAGGTCGCAACCTGTTTGATCGTAACCGCCGACGACCTTGGGAATTCCCGCTGCCGTGAAATCAGGATTGCCTGGGTCTTCGCGTTCCGGACTGTACGCCACAAAGTAATCTTCTCCGCATTTGAGTCCGCCTGCGTTACCTTCGAGGATCGGCACCATCACGTCGCGGGTGGTTGTGGGGTAAGTCGTGCTTTCCAGAATCACAAGCTGGCCGGGCCGCAGCGTCGCAGCAATCGCCTGAGCGGTGAGTTCCACGTATTTCAGGTCGGGGTCACGGCTTTCTGTTAATGGCGTCGGCACACAAATCAGCAGCACGTCCGCATCGCCAAGACGTTCCATATCGGACGTCGGTTCCAGCACGTCGCGTTCGATCCAATCGGCGACGGTGGCCGATTCCACATGTTTGATATAACTGCGTCCGGCTGACAGAGCGTCCACCTTGCTTTTGTCAACGTCGTAACCAATGCAGCGGAACCCGGCGTTTGTAAAGGCACTGATCAGCGGCAGGCCAACGTAGCCAAGACCGATGATTCCTATCTGTGCCGTTTGGTTTTCAATCTTTTGAAGAACGTCAGCAGCAATCGAATCAGGCACAACAGATTGGCTCATTGAATAAGTTCCAGACAGGCGTTGTTCTGCGACAATGTCGGTAAAGCGAGATGAATGTCGATCAAGGCGCATATCCTGCAGGTTGACAGGGCTCAATGACAGTGAAAATCTCACGAATCGACGATTTATCGTAGTCAAATCTGACGTCGCTCATAAGCCCGATTCGAGTACGTAGAGGGCAAAGGATGGGAGTCGAGGTCCGTTCAGTGCGTGAACTGAGCAATGCTGGATGTTTCGAAACCCTTAGCCGTCAAGACAAGGCTGCGCAGATTTTTTGCGCAGTCGAAACCTGCCCGCGGTGTGTTGGGTGGTGCAAGTGGAACATAGTGGGAATGGCTGCTCACTAAAAAGCCGTGTGCAGCGTGTGGGCTATTGTCTGCCGTTGGCGTGGGACGTCGCCAATCGAGGTCTGGTCGGATCCCAGGCCACGGGGTCGCAGGCGATTCAGAGTCGACAGTTCCTGGGTTCCATCGACATCCCGGATGCGAATGTTCTCGGACGTGTCTGCTGAAGCGACCCCGCGGGAATCGAAGCTCCACGACAAAGAGGCTTGTACTGCGTGAGGAGCGAAGAGCTCTGAGGGGCCAGGATACCAGGCCTCTTAGAGTTATCTTGCACAAAGAAGAATTATAAGGGGGCAGAGAATTCTAAGTCACAGTTTAGTCCGTTCGGGGTCTTCCTTGCCTGCGGCTGAATCCGAGGAGGAGAAGACGAGGACGAGACACGAGGACGATATTCGAGTTCTTTCTTTCGTCCTCTTACTTCCTGCTCGTCTTCTCGTCCTCGATTTTTCCTTCTCACGTTCGATAGCAACTGGGGTCGCCCTCGTGCCGTACAGTATTGAGCGTGACCTCTTTGGTCGGACTTCTGTCCTGGCGATGATGGGCGCGCCAGGACAGGTTGTGGCCTACTTCGCTGCGTGGGGATCAGGGGACTGACGTCCCCCGCTCGCCCTGTGCAGGCGATGGAGCCGTCGGGCTCGGACCAATTGGTTTTACGACGTGTGTTCGTCAGGCGTCTCTTGACAATCGTTGCAGACGGCGTGAACATTCGGCATGAATTGCTACGACTGGCCTCAGTACTGGGATCTCGCGTTTGATGATGACACACTGCTGGAAGCGGACTTTGTCGAAGCAGCGGGCCGCAAATACTGTGATTTTCCGGTAAAACGACTGCTGGAACCGGGCTGTGGAGGTGGTCGGCTGGTTCTGGAGCTGGCACAGCGTGGCTACGACGTGTCGGCCTGTGACCTGAGCGTTACCGCAGTTGAATTTGCCAGAGCTCGCGTCGCCGCCGCCGGCCTGACAGCGGACGTGACTGTTGACGACATGCGGCAACTGTCGTGCGAACCCAAAGCTGATGTCGCATATTGTCTTGTCAACACGTTCCGTCACTTGTTGACGGAAGATGACGCGGTCCGACATCTTCAGGCCGTGGCCAATTCCGTTCGAAGTGGCGGTTTGTATCTGATCGGCATGCACTTGCTGCCTCCCGATGCAGACGAAGAAGACAGCGAGGAATGGAGCGTTTCGAAAGACGAAACGACCGTCAATATGCGGCTGGATGTGGCTAACTGCGATCGCGCAACGCGTTTGGAAACACTGAAGTTTCGCATGGAAGCGGTGACCAGCGACGCTGATTCACCGCAGCTGTTCGAAACCGACTACCAGATGCGGATTTATCGCGCTCATCAGTTTGAAGAGCTGGTCAAACGAGTTCCGGAGTTCGAACTGCTGGACGTCTACGACTTCTGGTACGACATCGAGGAACCGCTGCAGCTGTCCGACGAAATGGGCGACACGGTTTTTGTACTGCGGCGCATTTGACTCTATGCGAACAGGCACGAAGTCGAACGCCGTGCGACCCCTGTGACACCTTCAAGGCCACGCGTGGTTTATGCACCCGGGGTTGATGAAGTGTCATGACTCGGACGGCGCGGTTGAGCTCCCTGCGGGCGCTGCTTCCGGTTGTGCAAAGAAGGATTGAATCATCAGCATGATGGCGCCGGTGACCAGGCAAATATCGGCCACGTTGAAGATGGCCCAATCCAGTGCAGGCTGTTCCACTGAACCCCCGAATTGAAAGTGGAAGAAGTCGCGAACCGCCTTGATCGGTTCGTTACGACCGGGCAGCGTAATTCCGTGCCATCCCAGGCGGTCATACAGATTCCCCAGCGTGCCACCTGAAACCAACGCCAGACAAACAGTCAGCCAAAGACTTTCGGCGGCGCGAGCGACGAACAGCCAGTAAACGATTCCGCAGAAGGCCGCCACACTCAGCAGAGCAAACACCCAGGCGAAGCCCTGCCCCATGCCCCACAGTGCGCCTTCGTTCAGACTTGTGAAGAAACGAAAACGGACCCACGAATCGATCAACCATGGACCGCCGTTTCGCACGCCGAAGGATTCGAACGCCAACGACTTGGACCACAGGTCGAGCGTGAGGCAGGCCGCGGACAAAGTTGCGAAAATGACGACACGATTCCGAGGCAGCTTCTCCATCAGTCCCCGTCTTCTCGCTTTCGTTCACACGCAACACAATTCCGCGCGTAGGGAATGGCTCTCAGTCGAGCCTTCGGAATCCAGGCCTTTGATTCAGGGATTTCCGCTTCGAGGCACATTTCGCAAAGACCAAACGTACCGCCGTCGATCTTGTGAAGTGCCGTGGAAATCTCCTTCATGGAGTCCTGATCATTTTCCACAATGCGAAGGGAGAAGTCGAGATCCCACGCGTCGCTGCCCATTTCCGCCATGTGATTGGAGGATCCGTGGTCGCCGCCGCTCCTGCCGGAAAACGCTTCTTCTTCAATCTGCTCGACGTCACCTCGAAGCCGAGCCTGAATCATTTGGAGCATTTTTCTGAACTGCTCCAGCTCTTCTGCCTTTAACATGGATCGCCACAACCTCTGTACTTCCAACCGATATCGACGCAAGGGGAGCGTCTGGGGACCGGGATTATGCGGCGGGATCCCAGCCTGGTCAAGCAACCTGGTTTTCTGCCGGGGGGGACGTCAGGCAGCAGCTTTTTTCTGGTTTTCTTGTCTTTGCCCGGTCTGATACGACCAAACCTCGAGAGCATTCAGCACTGATTCCGCAACAATCATGGCGTTAAGTCCCTCGGCCCCGGATACCCTGGGAGTTGACCGGTTTCGGATCGCCGCAATAAAATCCTGCAGTTCCAGCGACATTGCATCGTCGGAATTCGCCTGGATTTCGTCTGCCTGAATCCATTCGCCAAAGACTCGGTGCTTCAGCGTTCTGGGGTCCGGAGTACTGGCGGCAATGGCGTGGACCAGTTGCGGAGTTGTACGAAATTGCCCCTTCGGTTCCCAGGTCCGCACCACCCGCGACTGCAGGTCGGCGTGGACGCAACCGTTTGTCCCCCAGATCTGCAGGCTGCGTTCTGCCTCCGGACTCATTCGGCTGGCGGTCAGGTCGACGATGGTGCCGCCGGGCATCTTGAGCCGCGCAACTGCCATGTCCTCATGGGGACCAATGCCGACTGCACCAAATGCGTCTACCGACGTCGGTAGTTCATCCGTCAGTGCCAGAGCCAGCTCAATGTCGTGAATCATCAGGTCATGAACGACACCGATATCCGTGGAACGGAATGAGTACGGGCTGACACGCTGACAGCGAACGTACAAAGGGTACCCGCAACGCTCCTGTGCCAGAGAGAAGGCTGGGTTGAATCGTTCGATGTGTCCGACCTGCAGGATTGTGTCGGATTGCTTCGCGGCCTCGGCCAGTTGCGTCGCATCAGGGACATTGGCGGCGAGCGGTTTTTCAACGAAAGTGGGAATGCCGCGCTGCAGAAATTGTCTGGCGGTATCCAGGTGAAATACCGTCGGTGTCGCGACGACAACTCCGTGAAGTTCGCCCTCAATGTCATCGGGCGACGCCACCCAGTGCGTCCCGTGTTGTTCAGCAACGCTGCGGCCCTGCCGTTCGTTCGGGTCGACAACGGCAACCAGGTCGACACCGTCAACACTCGCCAGTTTTCGAGCGTGGTGTTGACCGAGTGACCCCACTCCAACAACTGCCATTCGTAATTGTGTCATGCTGCTTTTCGTTCTCTGGCTCCGTCTGCCGCCGGAGCATGCCCCACTTCTCTTGCCCGCCCGAGTTTTCCCGCCCGCTGAGCCTCAATGAACTGCAGCAGTTGCGACAATTCCAAAGGTTTTACTCCGTCGAGTGTTTCGTCGAAGTGCTCGTGGACCTCTGCCAGTGTCTTGTGTTTTCGGTACAACATTCTGAAGGTTGTACGGATGACCTCGATTGCGTGTTCAGATATTCCGGCGCGACGCATACCTACCACGTTGATCGTCTTCAACGTTGGTTTGTCGCTTCCGGCAGCCAGCATGAATGGCGGAATGTCGTGCGGTACACGGCAGCCACCGCTGACAAAGCTAAGCCGGCCGATTGTGGAAAAATGGTGGACAACAGTGTTTCCCGAGACAATTGCTCGGTCGTGAATGTGTACGTGGCCGCCCAGCAGGACGCCATTCACCAGTATCACATCGTTGTAGATGCGGCAGTTGTGGGCGACATGACTGTTCGCCATAAACATGTTGCGATTGCCTATTCGCGTGACGTGATCTTCCTTTTCGGCACCACGATTAACAGTGACGCCTTCGCGAAAAATGTTGTTGTCACCGATCAGAACCTCAGTTGCCGATTCCTGATAGCTAACGTCCTGTGGTTCGCCGCCAATCACACACCCCGCGTGCAGTTTGTTATGGGAGCCAAGCGTCGTTCTGCCAGTCAACACCACATGGCTGTTCAATTCGCAAAAGTCGCCGACAACCACGTCCGGCCCGATCAGGCAAAATGGCCCGACGACCACCCCTTTGCCAAGTTGGGCAGAGGAGGCGACCTGAGAGAGTGGTGAGATTCGAGATTCCATACTGATCATCCTGATCAAGAGTCGCGTCCCGGAATCCGATTCCGGTTGTTCTCGCCCCAAACTTCGATTTGGGGAAGTAATTCCCGGGCCGGAGCCGGGGAACAGAGTGTTTTTATGTCTTACTGTACTGCGTTGTTACTGGTCGCCCAGTGAACACTGGCTTTCCTTTTCATGCTGCTGCTTTGTCGGAAGGCTGTCGCTTATTAAGCGTCGAAACTGTTTTTGCAAGTTCGTGGTTCAGGTGATGGCCGCTGCGATTTGCCGTAACATGCCCGTAGAGCGATGTTCCTGCCAATGCCAGGTCGCCGATACAATCCAGGATTTTGTGACGAACGGCTTCATCCGGCCACCGCAGACTGTTGTCCAGAATCCCGTCTTTGCCGACCACAACAATATCCTGAGCTGTCAAATGCTTGCCATAGCCCATCTTCTGGAGCATGGAAATCTCGCTCTCCAGAACGAACGTCCTGGCAGCGGAAATCTCAGTATAAAAGAACTCCGGTGATATTTCCGCGGACATCGTCTGTGGTGGCACGGCGGCCAGTTGGCCGTAATCGAGGTGATAAGTGATGGCCAGACAGCGGTGCAGGTATGGCCGCAGGACGAGCGTCTGCGCTCGGTCAGAACTTTGCACCGTGTGAATGTCGTCCACCACAACGTGACTGGCGTCCTTGTCCAGCGGAACTGTTCCCGCGCTCAGGATTTCATCGCAGAAGGGACGGCACGACCCATCGAATCCCGGGACTTCCGGAGCATCGATTTCGACGATGCAGTTGTCCACCTGTAACCCAGCCATGGCGGCCATGAGGTGCTCAACAGTTTCAACGCGTGCATCTTTCTTCGCAGCCAGAACTGTACGCCGTGGTTCTGTTGCGATCAGACTGCAGGCCGCTGGAATTGGGAGAGAATCCGAAAGGTCGGTGCGACGGAAGGAGATTCCCGTGTCGGACTCCGCAGGCAGCAGAGCAACCGTTGTCTCAATTCCATGAAACATCCCGCGACCACGAAACTCCACGCGACGTGCAATGGTGTTCTGACGCCGGGGCAGGGGAATTTGCAGTATTGTCTCGTTCCTTGTGTCGCAATCGGAATGCACTTGAGCTTCGTCCGTGAGGAAAGCATAAACCAGCAGAAGACTCCTGCTGTCACAGGAGTCTCTGCCGTACTGTTACAACGAGTCGGAGGGAACACGGCGACCGTGCCCACCCCATTCGGCTATTGTTGCCTGGTGCGTCCTGCAGGCACCACATTGCCTTTTGCAGTGTTTGGCGCCGGAGCCCCGGATGCGTATGGCTTGTTCAGGTACTGCAGCACGACGTCAGTAATGTCGTTTTCACTACTCGTGTAAATGAACGTCTTGTTCATCGTTTGAACGGCTTCCTGAGGGTTCGTGATTTCCTCGATCCCTTTGCGGTTGAACCGCATTACGTGATCGAAGTGAGCGTACTCAGCATACAGCTTCACGGCTTTGGTGACGTCGGTGTAGATGACTTTGAATGTTTCGGATTCTCGTCGAGCCAGTCGTCTTTGTGTGGCTGCGCGGAAGGCGTCAAATTCGCCCTTCAGGTCGAGCAATTGCTTTTCACGCTGTTCGTACTCCGGGCTGCCGCTATCAAATTTCTTGATTTCGGCCTGCCCCTTCTGGAGTCGTTCCACCATCACCTTCGCTTCAGCATCGCTTTTTTCGATCTCAGCCTGCAGGCCGGAACGTAGTTCTTCGAATTTTTTGTAGTGCTGGAAGACGTGGGCCATATCGATCAGCCCGACCCGGTGGCCTTTTGTAGGTGGGGCAGGACTTTGAGCCTGAACGGCACCGGTGGTGGCTGTAATTGCGACAGCCAACAGCGTAAGAATTAGCTGTTTCACGGTAAGGGCACTCCTTTGCCAAATGCAGCCCCAGTCCATGGGGCAGTGATATGTTGATTTTTGAAATCAGTCGAACCAGACCTGACTGTCGCAAAGATCTGCCTGATGGTCAAGATCTGTCACCCTGCAGAGCCTCGGAAATCGCCATTCCACGCACATTCCATGCAGAGATCGGCACATTCTGCAACTGGCCGGATTCCTATCCCGGTAACTGCACGTTTGTGCTATAGCGATTGCGATGGCAATTGGCTCGTGGCAACCCGTTGCTGCAGACGCTGGTTGTCATCGTGACCTGAGTCTTCAGCTGGCAGTGCCGGCGACCAGAGGCTCAAGCAGCGTCAGCCCTGTATTGAAGTGTGCCAGTGGCTTGAGGCTCACGAAAACAGGCCAACACATGTTCCTGTGACTTCGCTTGACCGTGGAGGCTTGACGTCAGGAAATCGGTCTCAGATGAGAACGCCATCGCTCACTGTGGGAGTTCCTGCGAAATGAGGTTTCAAATGGCAAGGATTGCCCACGTGAGAACATCGCACGAATGGCGGACAATCATCAAGGGAAGTGTTTCCTTATGCACTGCCCTGTGCCTGCTTTTGAGCCTGGAATGTCCTGCCCAACAAGCGGTCCCTTCGCCGCGGGCCAGCGTGCTGACGATCGTGGCGGCAGAGGACCTGCCAGCGGCATTCTTTGCGGGACCGGTTCCAAGGACTGCGGCAATCGCTGACGACGCGTCGCTAAACGATGTGTGCAGTGTCGGCCGCGATGTCTGGGCCGTCGGCGACCGAGGAGTGATCGTTCGCAGCCATGACGGCGGCAACACCTGGCAGACTGCGGTCCTGCCCTTTGAATGTAGTTTGCAGAGCGTTTGTTTCCTGACGAATCAGATCGGCTACGTCGCCGGAGCTCGGTTTGATCACTTCGCAAGGCGGTATCATGGAGTTCTCTTGAAAACCAGAGATGGCGGTGACACCTGGCAGCACGTTGCTTCGACGGGGGCCGCTGTCACAACCCCGGGAGTTTCGATCTCCGGTGTTCATGCCGGATCGGATTTGCCGCCGCTTAGTTACGTCCGATTCTTCGACATGGAAAACGGAGTCGCCATCGGTCGATTGACGGTGGCAGGCCAGTCGAGCGTGCTGCGGACCGACGATGGCGGCCGAACGTGGAGGTCACTGAAGACGGAGGAGCCGAGTGGACGGTGGACAGCGGGAGCGTTTCTAACTCCCGGTGACGGCATTGTTGTCGGTTCGGGCAGCGCTTACGGAGCTGTGGTTGGCGAGCAACTCGTAACCCTGGCAAGGCCGCTTCGCACGTTTCGGGAAGTTAACGGAGCAACACTTTCACGTGACGGTCATGGCTGGCTGGTCGGCGATGGGGGATTCCTGCTGCAAAGTCGGGACGGAGGAATCTCGTGGGTGCTGCCCGTGGGGCGACTGCCAACTCGACTCAACGACGTGGTTGATTTCTCCAGTGTTGACAGGAATGGGACGAACGTTTGCATCGCCGGAAGTCCTGGCAGCGTTGTCCTGCACAGCAATGACGATGGCCGATCGTGGACGTTTCGGCGGGTCTCTTCGGCTGCTCCCATACGACAGGTGCGATTTATCGACACGACGACAGTCCTTGCTGTCGGAGCATTTGGCGTAATCCATCGGTCACAGGACGCTGGTCTGACATGGGCTCCCGTCCGCAACGGCGATTATCGAGCGGCCATCATGTGTCTGGTCACGAACCCGGAAGATGTCTCGCTACGAATGCTGGCCAGCATCAGCGGCGACCAGGGTTTTCGGTCAGTGGTGGTACAACCATCCGCACGCCTGGCCAGCGAGAACATTGACGATCAATTGGCCGCCCGCGAAATGCAGGTTGCGACAGCACAGGTGGGGGGAAACCAGTTTGTTCAGGACTGGATGTTTGCACGCACGCAACCGTTGCAGGAACTTGTGCGAGACGAGCTGTTGAAGTCGTGGGCTGGACAGACCGATGACCGCGTTAGTGAATTGCTGCCGCAACGTCTGGCAGAAACGATCCGAATCTGGCGACCGGATGTGATTTGCATCGAACGTTCTGCTGATGTCGACGAAATTGCTGATGTCTGGCTGCAGGCCATCGACGTCGCCATGAACATCGCTTCCGGTCGAGATCAGCGGGGTGCCATTCTGGATTCGGTCGGACTGGCACCATGGCAGGTGACCCGCGTATTTCGGGGCCTCACGAATAAGGAGACATCACCGCTGAGCTTTCCGGGCGATACGCTGCTGCCAAATCTGGGGACCACCGCAGATCTGATTTCAAACCACTGCCAGCGGCTGACTCCTTCGGTAGCGATCGCCGCTGCCACAGCTGGTGAACCTGTTGCCTCGTCGTACGCAGCGCATTCGCATGCATCTACCGCAGCAGCCACGCCGACACATTTTTTTCCCGGTGGAATGGCGGCGCCCGGCTCAGCGTCCCGGCGGTCGTTGACTCATGTAAGCCCGGAAGAACGTAGACGGCTGGAACAAATCAGCCAGCGGGAAAAGACGCAACGTGCGGCACTCACCGGACATCTGTCTCAGCGAACAACGCCGCTCAGTCTGATTGCACATCTGCAGACCCTGGGGGACGACCTGCCGAACAGTCTCGCGTTGCAGCAACTGCAGCATCTCGTGGATCTTTACAAATCCGAAGATAATCTCGAAGGCATGATCGCTGTCCTGAAGGAACTGATCAATCGCTTTCCCCGGACGCCGGAGTCGGCCCTGGCGGCGGAACAGCTGTTTCAGTTTTATTCCTCAGAAGAACTTCGTTTTCTGAGACGCAACGTCAGCGAAGAATACGCCGGGGACGGTATTCAGCCGGTCGGTTATCGGCTGCCGGCGGCAGCGGCGGGGAGTATTCCCATCGTTCGTTCCGGCACTGGCACGCTGCTCTGGAATCCGTCCGGTTCTGATCGGCGCGCGGTCGACGTTCAGTGGAACGAGAATGCGGACCGAGCGTTGCGAGTCCTGCGTTCGTTGGCACCGGAGGTCGCGAATTCTCCGCAACTGCTTCTGCGGCAGGCGGCCAACGTCCGTCGCGGCGGTGAGTTTGGAGCGAACAGTACGCTGCTGGCCAAAGCGGCAGGGGGCAGCGATCTGTTTGCCCTGCTGGCTCGAGCCGAACAGGGAGCCGTACATGGGGCAGCGGAAACGACCGTGCCGACGATCAACCTGCCGAAGGCAAGGGCCAAACCTGTGCTGGACGGCCAGCTGACCGAGCAGTGCTGGCAGGACGCGATTGAGCTGCATCTGGCAGTTTCGAATGATGGCTCGGTCGTCACGACCGCCGACTGCCTGATCATGCTGGCATGGGACGACGATCATGTTTACGTCGCCGGGCGAATGGAACACTGTCCCGGTCACTCAAACCAAATGAACCACACCGTCGATCGATTTCACGACGCAAAGCACGGCACGCTGGACCGCGTGAATATCACTTTTGATGTCGACCGTGATTACACAACCGGCTTCGAATTCGTCATTGATGAAAGCGGTCAGACAAGCGAACGGTGCTGGACGGCTGGAAACTGGAATCCGCAATGGTTTGTCGACGCAGAAGCCGACGAAACATCGTGGCGTTTCGAGATGGCGATTCCCCAGGCAGAACTTCAGACCACACCGCTTCGTCCGGGGAGCCTGTGGGGTATCCGAATTCGGCGACTGGCCCCCGGAGTCATCGAACAAACACTGAAAGACCCAGAGACGGAAAACGCCGTGGCTCACACAAATGGACATGGTCTGTTGAGATTCATTCGAAACCGAAAACAGTCCCGGTGACTGTTCGACGTCACGTGTCTCGTGTTTATTGCAGCGATTTTCGCTGACTCATGGCCGCGGTTGACGTGTTTTGCCAGCAGAACGACTGCCCCCACGAACCAGAACCGGTTCCGTCCGTTTGTAAATTGCTCCAGCAATCCGCCGTATTCGTCGCCTGCAGACGCACCTGCGGCGTCCTGCTGTCACTCTGTACTTTGATGAACTCTGCGTCTGGCTGAATGAAAACCTGTGGAGCGAACCATATTTGCCGACAATGGAGTTGTGCAGGTGCAGCGATGGTGTTGGCGACTGCTGAGGGGGCTTCAAAGAAGAGGACGCGGCGACCACGAATGATCTGAAAGCAGCGGGCACCCAAGCCGCTGGCACAGAGAATTCGGTACTTCGGCGGTCAAAAATCATGCCGCAAGGATCGGGAACACGGCATAAGTCGTGATTCGTCGGCTCTGGGCCAGAAAACGGTTGCAAGTTTGGTTTGGGTCAGGGAGGCCGATTGGCCCGACTTACGCGTCAAAAAACACAGCGTTTTCGCCTTCAAGTTGCGCGGAAAGACCCGAATTTACAAGGTTGGGGCATTCCGTGACCGATCAGTCCACAAGAAGGTGAACTTGAGGATTTGCATCTCGGACCATTTGCCGCAAAACTATGGGGAAGTCGTTCTTCTCTCAGGCGTCCGCGCCCCGGTACTCCACGTGTGTTCTTTCCACTTCCTCCTGATTCTTCATAGTTTTCAGTCAACATGTCCATATCATTTGAGAGTTGTTCGGGCTGTGATGCCTTCATCCTGTCTGGCACCAAAGAGTGTCCGCAGTGTGGCCAGGTTCTCGACGCCAATCGTGCCAAGCCAAAGGTGACCTCGGAGGAACTTGGTGTACGCAAGTTTCGGGATATGTTTGATCCCTGCCGGAAATGCAACGAAATGGTCCGTTCCGGGCTTGTTCGTTGTTGGAACTGTAATTCGTTCATGCGTGCTGATATTGAAGCCAAATACCATGAACTGAAGGCGAAGCCTCAGGCGATCATTTTTAGTGACATCCCGCTGGAAGAACGAACGGAAATGCTGCCTGCCAGCTTCGAGTCCGGCGGGGGCTACGCGCGTTCAATGTTTGACGCCGAAGAAGAAGATAACGCGGAATTCACCTTGAATAACCTCCCTGTGACCGACGTTGGCGGTGCCGAATTCGAACTCGCTTCGCTCGCACCAGCCGCGGCCGCTCCACAACCTGTCGCACCCGCACCCGTGGCGAAGCCTGTCGCGAACGAAGAATCCACGGATACAGCCCCTGCAGAAAAAGCTGACAGTGCGGCTTCGTCCGTGCGGTCGACGTCGGATGCTGCTAAGCCCGATGACGCTGCAGCGACGGACGGTGCCGTCAGCAAGGAGACTGAACCGACGTCGAAGGAGCAGAAGTCATCCGGCGACATTGACGACGTTGACCTGGTCGGTATTGCCATGCAGGACGAAAAAGCAGAAAAACGCCGCCAACGTGGCAAGGTGATGGAGTCGCGTCGCAAGCGAATTCTGTTGCCATGTTCCTGTGGCGCGTGGATTCGCGTCAGCCACGATCAAGGTGGTCGTACTCTGCGCTGCAAGCAGTGCAAGAACCCCTTCATTGTGCCGGACATCAAGAAGAAAGAAAAAGGCCCGCAGGAAGCCCGGCGGGTCAACGTGCCGCAGATCAAACTCGGCTGGCTTGAGGATCTGCAGTTTCACGTCATTGCACCGACGGACGTGGTCTTGAAGCCCGGGAGTCTGGCAAAGACGTTCGAGAACGTGGATGGCATCTTCCACGAGACGGGCCTGTACCTCGTGAAGTATGCAGCGCCAGCAAAAAAAAGCATGTTCGGAAAGGCGGCGGACGGCCCACCGGCGGTTGGGCAGCAACGCGTACAGATCAGGGAACACATTCAAAAGACCGGAGCCGTTGCCGAACTGCCGTTTGGCGAACTACACACCGTGACTGCGGAACAGACGGCTAAGATTCGACTGATCCAGCCCGTCACTGAGGCTCACGAAAGTATGTTCGCGGGTGTGCCGGTGTTCGGAGACGGCCGCATCGCTGTTTACATGCCTCTTGAATTGACAGAAAATCGTCAGGCCTTTATCTCGATGCCGTTAAGCGTTTATCGCAGATTTTCCGAGCACGCGAGCGACCTGTTCGGGCTGAAGATCCCGGCAGAAGCCAACGGTGTTCCTGCGGCCGAGGAAACGGACACGCTGTTCTGCTTCCTGAGCGAAGTGAAGATTGAAGCCGTCAAGAACGTGGCCTATTACGAGAACGATCCCGGTTTCGATCTCGAGTTGTCTGGATACGTTTGCGGAACCTGCGGTGTGGCCATCACTGAGAGTTCTCGAAAAAACAAGAAACTTGGCGGGGCTGCCGGCAAGGGGCTCGCCAAGGCCAAGTGCCCAAAATGCAACAACAAATTCAGCGACCAGAAGGCCTATCGAGTCACCGCGAGAGCGGAGGGTGGCGAAGAAGTTGAAGATGTCGACGACGTGCTGAAACCAAAAGCACAGGAAGCTGCGGCAGTGCCAGCAAGCTCAGCGACCGACGATGCTTCGTCCTGAGTGAGTGCGGAGTCGGTCATGCGGCGTCGCGACTGGCAAGTCTGCCACCGGATAATTCGTCGCACAGCAGGCGCGTCGTCTTTTCCACGGCTCCTTGCTGGGCGACAATGATTTTGCGGGCATTTTGCCCCAGCCGATTCCGTGCATCCGCGTCAGACAGCAGTCTCTTCACTGTGGGCAGAAACTCGTCCTGCGTTTGCAATTGTACGGCGGCTTCCGCGCGACGCAGTTGGTCGACGATGTCCTTGAAGTTCCATGTGTTGGGACCGAACAGTACGGCGGCTCCGTGAGCTGCCGGTTCAAGCATATTCTGTCCGCCGCGTGGACCGAAACTTCCGCCCACGAAAGCGATGTCCGCCAGTCCCCAGCAGGCAGACAGTTCGCCGATGGTGTCCAACAGGATGGCCGCATTACGTGGTGCCGCGTTTTCCTCGCTGGATTCTGAACGTCGATACAACTGGCATCCTGAGGCACGAACCACGGCCGCCACGTCATCAAATCGTTCTTTGTGTCGGGGAACCAGAATCAATCGCAGGTTGGTTCGCTCTTTCCGCAGTTCCATCCAGGCATCCAATGCCATCTGTTCTTCCGGATGCTGCGTGCTGCCGGCAATCAGCACGACATCGCCGTCCGAAATTGAAAATAGTCTTCGAAATTCGATCGTGGCAGCGTTCTCGTGATTCGCTGTCACACCGTCAAACTTTATGGAACCGGTGACCTGTGTTGCTGTCGCGGAGGTGCCGAGTCTTCGCAATCGACTGGCATATTCTTCCGTCTGTGCGGCGACGACATTAAACTGCCCAAGCAGCGGGGCCATGATTGGCCTCACACGCGAGTAGCCTCGAAAGCTGCGTTCACTCATCCTGGCATTTGCCAGCGCTGTCATGACGCCCGCTGTGCCACATTCACTCAGGAAATTGGGCCAGAGTTCCAATTCGACAAGGACGACCATGGCCGGTTTTACACGCCGAATGGCATTCGCGACGGCCCAGGAAAAATCGAGCGGAAACCATGAAACAGTGCAGTCCGAGAATCTTGAGGTGGCCAGCCCGAAGCCGGTGTCTGTCGAGGACGTGACGACGATCCGAAAGGTATCGCCGGTTTCAGTGCGAAAAGCGTCCACGATTTTCTGTAGCTGCACAACTTCGCCGACACTGACCGCATGAAACCACACCACCGGATTGTCGCCAGTACTGATCGGCAGACTTCCAAATAGTTTTTCACGCCACCCGTTGCGATATCGCCCGTGGCGAAGACTTCGCCACAGAATAACGGGTGACAGCACCAGCAAAAGAAGTACGTAGATGCAGTTCAAAATCCACTTCATCAGGGAATCCATTCCTGTCTGCAGAGTTACTTACCGCAACATTTCTTATACTTCCTGCCACTACCGCAGGGACATGGATCGTTGCGGCCGACTTTTGGCGAACTGTTGACGATGGGTGCGACGGCCGTTTTGCCTTCACCCGGTTCCCCCCCACTGGTCTGGTAATCGTCGACCGCGTCTTCGATCGGTGGAGCAACGTCCTGTTCCGTGGCGGTGACCTTCCACAGAGAACCGACGAAGGCCGGACTTTCCTGTTCGATTCGGAAGATTGCCTGGGTTACCTGTTCGTCGATTCGCTCCCACATCGACAGAAATGCCTTGCGGCCTTCCCGCTTGTATTCGGTCTTTGGATCTTTCTGTGCGTAGCCGACAAAGCCGATTCCCTGGCGCAGGTGGCCCATGTAATACAGGTGATCCTTCCATGCCGTATCGACAATCTCCAGCAATACCGATCGCTCTGTCTGCCGCAATTCCGGACGGAAGGCGTGGTCGACACCCTGCAGAAATCGAGTTCTCGCTTCCGCCGGCCGCATAGCGTACAGTTTCTCCTGATCCACTGTCCAGTGAATCTCCTGGTCGGCCCATTCGGCAACCTGCTTCGCCTGGTCCGGTGTCACCCTGGTCGCCACGTTGTCTGAGTCCGGCAGCCGCTCCAGCAGTTTGGCTTCGATTAACCGACTGTCCGGCCTGCTCTTCAGATAGTCGCGACTTGTGTCAATCAACAGGTCGAGAATCTGCTGCGTTGACATGGACGCAAACTGTTCGGGCGAAAAGTCTCGTTTGAATCTTGAGTTTGCCCAACGACAGAGCTTTTCACGATTGTACTTTTCACCCCGTGAACCATCGCCGGTCAGAAAACTGTTGAGACCGACATTGACCGGGAATGTTACTTCCTTTTCGTCGTAGCGTTCGCGGACCAGTTTCTTCAGATGATCCTCAATATCACTTAATTCTTCGTCCGTAAGATCCTTCACCGTGATGTTCAACGTGAAGTGATGCTGAGCCCAGCCGCAGAGTGACTTTCGTTCAAAGTCGGCATCCAGAAATTCGTCCAGAATCGTCAGATCCCAGCGGCCGATGAATCCGCGAGCCAGATCCAGCAGATGAATCTGCAGGTCCCCTCGATCGATCTTCTGCAGATCCCGGTCATGCAGATTCAGGCCGAAGAAAACGTTGGCCCACTTCGTCAGGGCGATCCAGTTCCACTGCCTGGTGATATCCTCTTCCTCTTCGCCACCTTCTTCCGGAAGATGGACTTCCAGTTGCTCAAAGATGATTCCATCGTATTGACGCTCCGCTTCCTCGCGCAGATACTCTTCCAACTGTGTCCGGTTGTAACCTCGCAGTTGCTTCGCATCCAGATCCAGATGCAGTTTCTGGCTGGCCCATTCGACCAGAGTTTCATTGCGGTAGTCACTGTTCAGGAAGTGGCCCACCCAATGGTCAATCTGGTCGTCCATCATTCCGACCAGCAAATCGCGACAGTCCGCACCGTCCAGAATGTTCTGACGATACGAGTACGTCCGCTTCCGCTGCTCATCCATCACTTCGTCGTACTCAAGCAGATTCTTACGCTGATCGAAGTGACGTTCTTCAATCTTCTTCTGAGCACCTTCGACCTTGCGGGTGACCATCGGGCTGATGATGGGTTCGCCGTCTTCCAGTCCCGCCCATTGCATGACTCTTTTTACGAAGTCACCGGCGAACAACCGCATCAGTTTGTCGTCCAGCGAGATAAAGAAGCGACTGGATCCCTGGTCGCCCTGACGACCGGCTCGCCCTCGCAGCTGCAGGTCGATGCGGCGGGAGTCGTGCCGCTCTGTTCCGACAACGTGCAGGCCGCCCAGTTCCTGAATCTCCTTTGCCTCGACCTTCATGCCGCCGCGTTCGGCAATCTGATCGGTCAACTCATCCCATTCGGACTTCGGGACTTCCAGCCGTGATTCGTATTTGGCCTTCAGTTCTTCCCATGCCGAATGTTCCGGGTTCCCGCCCAGGATGATGTCGGTACCACGACCGGCCATATTGGTGGCGATCGTCACGGCACCACGCCGTCCGGCCTGGGCGATGATTTCCGCTTCTCGTTCGTGTTGCTTGGCGTTCAGCACATCGTGCTTGATGCCTCGTTTTACCAGCTTGCGGCTGACATGTTCGGACGTTTCGATGGACGTCGTGCCCACCAGAATCGGTCGTCCGGTCTTGTTGACTTCCTGAATCTCCAAAACGACGGCATCCCATTTTTCTTTGTCGGAGCCGTAGATGTTGTCCGGATGGTTGATTCGCTGCATAACTCGGTTGGTTGGTACAGCCATCACGTCCAGCTGATATATCTTCCAGAACTCTTCCGCTTCGGTCATTGCCGTTCCGGTCATCCCGGCCAGCTTGCCGTATAGTTTGAAATAATTCTGCAGCGTAATTGTGGCCAGAGTCTGCGACTCGGCCTTGATCTTCATTCCCTCTTTCGCTTCCACCGCCTGATGTAGTCCGTCGCTCCATTGGCGACCTTCCATCTTTCGGCCGGTGTTTTCGTCCACGATCACTACTTCGCCGCGTTCGACGACGTAGTGAACATCCTTCTTGTAAAGATGGTGCGCCTTTAAGGAGTTGTCGATCAGGTGCGGCCATTCCATGTTGCCGGCCGTGTAGAAACTGTCCACGCCCGCAAGTTCTTCCGCGCGGCGAGTACCTTCTTCAGTCAGGTGACAGGTGTGTTCCTTTTCCTTAACTTCAAAGTCAACGTCCGTCCGCAGCTGCCGAGCGATCGTGTTGGCTTTGGGGTACTTTTCGAGATTGTCGTGTGCAGGACCGGAAATGATCAGCGGTGTGCGCGCTTCGTCGATCAGAATATTGTCAATTTCGTCCACGATGGCGTAATCCAGCGGCCCCTGAACCTGCAGCTCCTTTGTCGGCTTCATGTTGTCGCGCAGGTAATCGAAGCCGAACTGATTGCTGGTACCGTAGGTGATGTCGCAGGCGTAATGTTGCTGTCGTTCCTGCGGCCCCATATCAGACTGAATGGCACCGATCGTCATCCCCAGGTTAATATGTATGGGGCCCATCCATTCCATGTCGCGACGTGCGAGGTAGTCGTTGACCGTGATTACATGAACCTTGCCGGCGATCGCGTTCAGAAACGTCGCTAAGGTGGCGACCAGCGTCTTGCCTTCTCCGGTCACCATCTCAGAGATCATGCCGTTGTGCAGTATCCATCCACCTACCAGCTGCACGTCGTAATGGCGCATTTTCAGAAAACGTCGACCGGATTCACGCACCGCTGCGAAGGCATCCGGCAGAAGATCTTCAACCGTTTCGCCTTTGGCCAGGCGTTCACGAAACATCTGAGTCGTCTGCAGAAGTTCCTCGTTGGACCTGGCCTGCCACTCCGGCTCCAGGCCGTTGATTCTGTCGATCAGCGAACCGGGTGTGATGGTGATCTTGCCGTGCTTGTCGCCCACAAATCCAATCTTCTTGATCCGGTTCTCGTTTGAGGAACCGAATATCGAAGTAATCCCTCGCTCGATCTTACTTGTCGCCGAGGTGAAGAAGTCACCGACTTTATCCAGCAATTCCATGTCCGAAGTGTGTCCTCAAAAAAACACGTTATCTCAGCGATGCGTTGTCTGACACCGCACTGCAATTTCAGCAGTCAACCGCTTGGCCAACTGTCAGACAGTCTGCCTGACCAGCCCGGCAATCCGTTCCGGACGCCCCGCCCAATTGTCGTAACCTGTGTGCCTGCAAGTGTATTAGAACGAGCGAAACTCGGTCAATGGAGACCAGATGGCCGATCCTTCGAACTGACAGGGCAACTTGCATACCTAACAAATCGCCTGGTTTCGGATATTATCTGCGGTTTTTGGGAATCCTGAGTTTCCTTCATTGGGAATGGGGCAGGATATTTGCCGCCGCGGTTCGTTGGAAATCCCCGTATCCTGTCACCGTGAGGTATTTCCGCCGGCGGGTTTCTTAGCGATCCGTTGGCCGCGGGCTCCGACTGCATCTGACTGACAACCGTGCCTTGCGGAAATTAATCTGGCCGGTGATTGACCCGTTTTCAGAAAAACCAGGCTGCGACAGAGGCCCTGGCGATTCCTGACGTCGGCGTGTCGGGGTATCATGCGTCAACTTGTTCAACCGAAGAGGCTCTGAATGTACAGCCCCCAGACGGATCCAAAATATCAGCCTGAGGAACTTCCCGGCAGTGAAAGTCTGCCGGAGAACACTATTATCTCTCCGGACACCATGCGCGCTGATCGCCTTCCGCAGGGACAGCATCGGACTCGAAAGTGGCCCGTGCTGCATGCAGGGGCTGTGCCGAGTATTGATCCTGCGAAGTGGCGGCTGACGATTGACGGACTGGTGGACAGGCCGCTGAGTTGTTCGCTGGAAGAGTTTCATCAGCTGCCCCGGCGAAAGGTGTACTCGGACTTCCACTGCGTCACCGCCTGGTCGCGGCTTGGCAACCTGTGGGAAGGCGTCGCTATGACGCGACTGCTGGGCGAAGTCTGCGTTCAGCAAGGTAGCCAATTCGCGGTTGTTGAGGGTCACGATGAGGGCTGGACCACAAATCTGCCGCTGTCAGCATTGTTGCACGAAGACGTGTTGCTGGCGGATCGACACGACGGCGAACCAATCGACGACGATCACGGCGGTCCGGTAAGGCTGATCGTGCCGCGACTGTTCGCGTGGAAAAGCGCCAAGTGGGTCAAGCGGATTACGCTGAGTGCTGACAATATTCCCGGCTATTGGGAACAACTCGGCTACCACAACGTCGGAGATCCCTGGCAAAATCAGCGATATCGTGACGATTCGGCATGGATGGCCGCTAATGAATGAGAGAAAATTGTCGGTTAGTTCTCAAGTTGCTGCGGTTGGTGTTAGACTTCCGAGGTGACATTCTCTGCCGCTGGGCGGGGAATTGATCAGCCTGGCCGCCAAAGAGGTTTGTTCAGGCTTCCACTATTCGGAGGACTTCGCCATGCGATGTCCCTTCTGCAAACACGACGAAACCAAAGTCATCGACTCGCGAAACAGTCAGGATTTTTCCATCCGACGCCGCCGCGAATGTCTGGAATGCAGTCGTCGTTTTACGACTTATGAACGGATCGAAGAATCACCAATTAAGGTGATTAAGAAGGATGGATCCCGGGTACCGTTCGACCGAAACCGAATACGAGCGGGTATCGAAAAGGCCTGCTACAAACGCCCCGTCAGCAACGAACAGATCGATCAGGTCGTTTCTGAAGTCGAAGCCGCCATTTATGAAGACGGTCTGCGCGAACTTCCATCCCGACAGATCGGTGAGTTGGTCTTCAGTGCACTGCGCGACCTGGACAAAGTTGCGTTTGTCCGTTTCGCATCTGTGTATCGTGAGTTCCAGGACGTCAACGACTTTGTCGAGGAGCTGCAACCGATTCTGAACGACCTTGATGAAAAGTAACACCTACAGCGTATCACGCTGACTTGTGGCCGCGGCGAACGTTCTTCCACTAGCGAGAGTTGCTCTCCCACGAGCCGCACGACCACATCTTTTCGAACACTGCTCTAGTCGAGGCTGCGGAATCCGTGCCCGCCAAACTTCCGGAATCAGAACGCAGCGGCAGAGTCCTTCGGAAAATTAACGACTGGTTTCGTTCGCATCTTTGCAGCAATCAGTCTGAGCGGGGCGGCAGCTTTCGAGCATTAGCTGGAATTCGTGTTGCCGGGCATGCTCTTACCCGGGTGTTTGTTTGGCCCCGGCTGCCGCTAAGTGGGTGGACGGCGGTGGCTCTTGTCGGCGGAATAGTCCTTGGCTCGGTCGTGCCACCCGTACCTCTGGTGTTGCTTGCAGCAAGTCTGGCGTGCCTGTTCGCAGCAGCATTTTTCAGGCGACGGAATCCTCGTGCGTGCAGTGTGCTTTGTGTGCTGACGGCGATTGTGTTGCTGGGTGCCGTACGTTGGCAACTGCATCAGGGACCGTCTGCACGCACATCGCTGAAAGATTTTTGCGGTGACGGCCCCGTAACCCTGACACTGAGGGGACACATCGCGTCCGTTCCCGCTGTTCATGTGCGACCTTCCTCCAGCACCGCGCCACGACTGTATGGGTCCGCCGAGCAATCACGTTTCCTTGTGTCGGCGACGTCTGTGATCACTTCGACGGGGGAGCGCGATATTGGCGGCAACTACCAGGTCTACGTCGATGGTGACATAACCGGTGTTCTGCACAGCGGTGACGAAGTGATGCTGACGGGCCGATGGGATTGGCCTGGTCCTCCCGGCAACCCCGGAGAATTCGACTATGAGCAGTTTCTGACAAGGCGTCAGATCTTCGGGCTGTTCTTTGTGAAACATCCTGCTGCAATTCGCGTTGTCACTTCGTGCAGCAGGTGGTCGCCAGGCTACTGGGTCAGCGAACTGCGGCAGAAAGCGCGTTCCGTTCTGGTGACTGCCGTGCCGGACCGCGTACGAGGAATTGCGTTGGCGTTGTTGCTGGGAAATCGCCATCAACTGCCGTCCGAGACGGAAGATGCGTTCATTGGCAGTGGCACGATGCACTTGCTGGCTATTTCCGGACTGCACGTCGGGATCCTGTGTGCTTTTTTACTGAGCATCTGTCATCTTCTGATCATTCGTCGCAGTTGGGCGCTGCTGTTGACAGCGGCGGTGTGCATCATTTACGCCATGCTCACTGACCTGCGTCCTTCGGTTCTCCGCGCCACCGTTTTCTTTGTCATCTTTGTGATCGCTCAGCTGGTGCGGCGCAATCAGAGTATTGTCAGCCTGCTGTCCGTGACGGCGATCATCATGGTCAGCGCCCAACCCCATCTGGTCTTCGACACGGGAGCCTGGCTGTCGTTTCTGTCGGTGGCGGCTCTTGGCTGGGTCTCCGGGCGCAGGATTCCGGACGACGTGCACCACGACGCGCCCGCCGATGCCCTGAGTGCTGGTGAAAAACTGCGTGACATGCTGAGCGGTCTGTCGAAGCGGCTCGCACATCGCTTGCAGCAAATGTTGTCCATCCTGGCACTCACGACACCGTTGGTTGCGGCAACGTTTCATGTGATTTCACCGGTTGGAGTGATCGTGAATGTGCTGCTGATCCCGCTGACCGCACTGACACTGTGTGCCGGTTTCGTGCTTCTGGCAGCAGGGATGCTGCACCCTTCACTCGCTCATGTCGCGGGGCCCGTGTTTTCGTGGCTACTGACGGCCATGACCAGGATCGTTGAAGCGACGTCCAGCCTGCACCTGAGTCACGTTTACGTCGCGGACGTTCCGGAGTGGTTTCTACCGCTTTACTATGTGCTGGTCCCCACAATTCTTCTGATCCGCTGGCGCCCGCTGAAACGAATCGCCGTTCTCGGCCTGTATTGTTCCATCGCTGTGGCATTCTTTGCGGCGACACAGCCAAATACATCGCGCGAACTGCGATGTACTGTGCTGGACGTGGGCCACGGCAGCGCAGCTGTGCTGGAGTTTCCCACCGGTGAGGTTTTTCTGGTCGATGGCGGCGCCCTGAATCGGGGAGAACGTACTGCGGACCTGATCTGTCGCTATCTCTGGCATCGCGGTTATCGAAGCCTGAACGGGATCCTCATCTCGCATGCGGATGCCGATCACTACAACGCCGTGTCCGGCATTCTGAAACGCATACCGGTATCGGAACTTCTGACATCCCGAGACTTCGTGACGTCAGACTCGGCATCCGTCCAGTCGGTGATTCAGCTGGCGGGCGACATGGGCACGCCGGTACGAATTCTGCACAACGGTGACTCAGCGCAAATGGGAATGTCATTCCTGCGGTGCGTTCAGCCTGACTTGCGGCTGCTGCCACAGGATGCCGACGACAATGAAAAATCGCTGGTTGTCGTTGCTGAGCATGCCGGACGTCGCATTGTGCTGCCGGGAGATCTGGAAGGCAGCGGCAGTCGGAAGGTGTTTCTGGATGTTGGGCCGACGGATGTTCTCATTAGTCCTCACCACGGCTCGCCGACTGCGAACACGGCCGTGCTGGCCGGTTGCCTGACTCCGGATACCGTGATTGTGAGTGCTCGAAGTTCAGTAAATGCAGACAGACTTCGAAGCGTTTTCGGTGAAGCCGCTCTCTTTTATACCAGCGACTTTGGTGCCGTTTCGGTCTCGATCGCCGCCAACGGGCGGTTGTCCGTCACGCCCTGGCGGGATCTGTAGCGTTCCGTGTTACCCGGGGCACCGGCAGCTTCTGCAGGTTGCGACGCGTAAGAGAATCGCGAACGTGTGACATGTCGCAATCAGTTCGGCAGGAAATGCAGCGGAGCGTGAACGCGGCGACGATCGATCGGCAAATGCACGCTTCATTGTAGAAATATGCTCAAAATCGTGTAGTCGGCATCATTCGGCAAACGTAAAAAACGACTCCCACCGGCGATCTCCTGCCACACCGAATCCCGCGTCTCGAAACGACCGCCGTTTCGCAGACGTCCTGTCTGACTCAGCTCTTTTCGAGCCCATTGCCATGCCCTCAAAAAATCAAAACCTGTCAATTCTGTTTTTGACAGTCATGTCGTGTGTTTCCACGGGGTGTTGCTGCCTGCCCGGTCGTCGCGCAGCGCATGAACACCTCGTCGCCAGTCAGTTGCGTGCTCAGGAACTGTTCGCGGAAAACGAAAACCTGCTGATGGCGCAGAACAATCTGAATCAGACAGTGGCGGGGCTGGATCAGACAAATCAGGCACTGGCACAGCAACTTGCACAGAATAACGGCCAATTGGCCACGGCGAATTCTCGCATCGACAATCTGCTGGCGGAACGTTCGGAACTCAAGGACCGCTACGTAGCCCGTCTGGCCGACGCATCCGGTGATCCATTGATGCTGGGCGGGGGTGGCAGCAGCGTTGCCGGACTCGACTATGATCCGTTGACGGGACTGAACAAGTTTCCCGATGACGTCCTGTTTGATCTGGGAAGCGCGGAGCTTCGCGCTGAGGCAATTTCTGTGCTGAACGAGTTTGTCAGCCTGGTGAATGCCGGCGGCGCAGACGGAATGCGGGTTCTGGTGGTTGGACATACGGATGACCAGCACATCGCACGTGGCGGCAGTACGGCAGCAAAACATCCCACAAACTGGCATTTGTCCACGGACCGCGCTGGTCAGGTGATCGCGGAGTTGGAGATTCTGGGAATCTCGTCGAAGCGCATGGCGGCGATGGGTTACAGCAAGTTCCAACCGCTTGAAACCGGCATCGACGAATCGTCGCGTCAGCGAAATCGTCGGGTCGAACTGTACATCGTTCCCGAAACGACAAACGTGGCTGCCTGGGATCCTGTACGGTCTCTGAATTGATCACGCGGCGTCAAAAGATACCGTCAGTGTCGCAGGATCTTCATCCGGAACAGACACCGAAACGTCGCCTTTCGGCACCGGCGACTGTCTGATTCTTCGGCGGGTCTGCGGATTGGACACTCTGGCCCCGGTTGTTGGCATCTGTCGTCCGGCTTTTGTGAGCTGTTCATCGATGCTTTCGCCCGTGGCACTGGACCGAAAACTGGCGTTATAACCGCCGGGGACCGGCCCCTTTGCAGCCGGCAGAGACCCGGCTCCATCAGCGATGATAATGCGAATCAGCGGACTCTTGACCCCCGGTTCCGGTTTCAGCACCAACGTCCCGGATTCAGGCGCTTCGCCTCCAATTTGTACCGTGACGTCGACCGCGACCCGTCCCCCGAGGTCTTCGTTGCCGCCACAGCCTGCGGCAAACAGGCACAGGATAACACTGGCCAACACCGTCGCGTCTGCGGCGGTAGCAATTGGTAACAAGCGTGTGTTCATGAGTCTTTCGGCGATGTCGACACTCCGGTGTCAGCAGCTGCGTTGCTTCGACGACGCGAACACCTCTGCCTGAAGCCTTCTCGAGGTTTGATCATGGGGTCGGACGTCTGCGTCCGGCTTGTATTTGGCACCACGATTCCTCGCGGTAGCCTCAATTTTCGGCCGCGACGAGGCACCAGAATGCTGTCCGGATACCTGAAACAATGAGCCAACAACCGGCGGCTGGCGCCGCGCCGCTCACAAGAACATACGTATCCCGTCAGCCTCCTAGAACTCGCCAATAACGTTTCCATCGTTTCGCTGATGCAGGTAGTCCATCGTATTGTAGTCCGTATTGTACGAAACAAATCGGGCACTGCCATCTGTCAGCAAAAACAGTCCTCCGCCGGCGTGATAACTCCACCAGTGAAAGATGTCGTCGCCGGCCGGGTCAGCAAAGTTATCAGGGGGGCGAAATCCGCCAACATAAGGAATTCCTCCGCTGACCGTCGAAAACTGCCAGTTGTCGTGCGTCAACATGGTGTCGCCGTGTCCACTGGGGCAGCCAAGCAGGCTGAAGTTCCACATGCCCCAGCCGCCGAACTTGGTAATCACGCCTCGTTCGCCGGCCAGAATTGTGTTTGAGGTCCCGTCCCTCACATCTCGAATGCGGACACCCTTGCGATTGAAGACACCGCTGGTCAGGTCGGCCACCGGATTACAATTGAAGAAAAACTGATTCGAGGCGAGTCCGCGGTAGCCGCCGTTTCCAAGATAGTTCGTTGTTCCCATCTCCTGGTTGAACATGATCTTGTCCTCCGAATTCGGGTCGGACGGACAGGTCAGTGCGGTCATGCTTTCTGAGGAAATCGGATCGGCAGTGGTGACGACGGTCGAGTCGGCCCCGTTGTAAAGATTTGCCTGATCGAAGTAGGGGAGCAGGTGAAAAATCCAGCTGCGAGCCGCGTTGGCGTCCACTAGATTATTCATTGGGTCAGCTTCCCAGATGGACGAAGGTGGGAAGATTCCATGCACGTCGTGATAATTGTGCAACGCAAGTCCCAGCTGTTTCAGATTGTTACGGCACTGAGTGCGCCGGGCCGCCTCGCGAGCCTGCTGTACGGCTGGCAGCAGCAAGGCGATCAGGATCGCGATGACGGCAATGACAACCAACAGCTCAATCAGCGTAAAGCCGGAGGGAACTCTGGATCGAATGCGTGAAGGAGGGTTCATCGTGGACATGCCGTTTGATTGCAGAAGAGGATGTGCCGCGCCACAGTGCCATTCGTTGGTGTCATCAATTGTCCATCAAATGACGTCAACGTTTTCTCTCACGCATATAGTATGCCACAACTGTCTAATCACGCACAATTTGCCGTGTAAATTGCAGCTGTTGCGGTAGTTGCGACAGACCGTGGACACAGAATTGCTTCAACCAGGACGCATCGGCAACGGAAACCTCACGGAGTGTTCGAAAATGCGACACGTCGATTCAGGTCAGTGACGCTTTGAACCTTGCGGCGAAGCTTAAACTTCCCCACGATGGCCACCCGGATTCCGGCGGTTGTGCTCAGCCTGTCAAGCCCTCAGGACGCTCTCGTGCCGCCGTCCTGTTTGTCCAGGTGGTTCCCGGGCCTCTGCTATACGGTTCTTCCATTCCGGCAGACGTAGTGCAGAAGCCTGAAAACCACCGGGGCAAGCCCGAATGGCGTGGACTTAAATCGACAATCACTGACGCTGACTTTCGATTCGCTTTTACTCTGCTGTGGGAGAGTCGAGCCTCAGCGAGGAGCCAGGGCGTGTCGACTTCCAGCCACCACTCCGAAACTGCTGGCCGTTCCGGTGGTCGCAACCAGTGCTGTGGAATAAACGTCTAAGGCACGGGGAAAATCTCTATCGGTAAAACCAACTCACGGGCAATGAACGAAATCGGCAGGACAAAATGCCCTGCCCTGCACCGCTGTCCCAGTAACTCATGACGGCTCGGTCGCGGCTGAAGACAAGGCTGGTGTAGGAGTACGTGCGATCGGAATCCGCTTCCAGATTCTTCACGTGTTGCCATGACTTGCCCTCGTCACGGGAAATCGCTGCGGTCAATGGCGTTCGTTTTCCGCCGTGTCCGGCTCCGGCTGTGAACGTGTTGTTCCAGACCAGCAGCAGGTCGCCCGTCGCCGGGATTCTACGCAACGTTGAGGGTGCTTCAGGGGCTTTCACGCCCAGTGACTGCATTTCCGTCCACGTACCGCCACCGTCGCCTGAGTAACTGCGGCCGATAAAGCCCAGCTGCGTACGGACGATCATCATCACGCGCCCGTCCGTTAACTCGATGACCTCCGGTTCCATCGCACCTCGCTTTGGCGCATCGACGCTGCCGCTGCCACCGCGCCAGGTTCTGCCGTTGTCATCAGACAGATAGCAGTGTGACACGAAGTGGTTAACCTTGTGAACGTCCGGCGTCGATGCGGCCGGTGCCAACAGGCGGCCCGTCGAGAGTTGGACGATGCGGTCGTTGTTCACGACGTGGTAGCCGTCGTCGGCTGTGACCAGCACCGGATCGCCAAACGTCGCCGCTTCATCTGATGAAATTCGAACGAACAGATCCAGATCTGTGTGGCTGTTCTTCTGCAGGTAGAACATCGCAATCTGACCAGATGGAAGTCTTCGCATTGTCACGCTCATGACGTTCATGCCACCCGTGTTTCGCTGCAGCACTCGACTTTCGTCCCACGTCCGTCCACCGTCTGTTGATCGTCGTCCCACAACGTGTGCTTCTGCAAAGTCGCTGCCGGTACCTTTGAATTCGGTTGCGGCGAACAGCAACGAGCCATCAAACAGCGGCAGCACAGAGCCTTCGGTGTACCGTGGATTCTGTTTTGTACTGGGGTAAACGACGACAGAAACATCTTCACCGGGATCTGGTGCTGCGGGCCGCGACAGAAACAGCAGCGTTTGAGCGGCTCGGATAGCGGCATCGGGGTGAGCATCGTCCAGCATCCGGCGCAACGTATCGGCCACGTTGTCGGCACGCGCGTCTCCGGCAAACGTCGCCGCATACGTTCGCACCGCACCGTCTGCATTGTTCAGGTTCGCGGCCAGAGCACTCCGTCCGTCCTCATCGCCCAGGGCAGCCAGTGAGTGGTGCAAATAAGCACGCAGCAGTTCTTCTTCGCATCGTGGAAGTTCTTTCTGAATCCGGGCAATGTCGCTGCTGTCGCCGATGCGTCCCAGGATCCAGGCCGCGATCCGCAGTATTTCCGGATCTTCGTGTTGCAGCACCGATCTCAGCACACGCATCGCTTCCGGGTTGCCGCAGCGTGCCAGGGCTGCGGCGGCCATTAACTTCAGTCGCAGGTTGTCGTTCTGGTGAAAGGCCCGTCGCATGGCGACACCATCACCGATTTCGACGACCTTGTACAGACTCTCAGCGGCATGTACGTGACCGTAGTCGTCATCGCCAGCCAGAATCGAAAGCATGACCGCAGCGTTGGATCGCCTGCCGGCCCGGACAAGTTCACGGGAGATGCCGCAGCGTCGCTGGTCGTCTTTTTCGTCCGGTAGTTTGGGCGTAAGAAATGCGATGACTTCCTGTTCGTAGCCTCCAAGAGTCAGTCCTTCGGCGGCGTGGATTGAGGGCCAGAAGTCATCTCCGTGCAGACCACTCCTCAGCACCGTCAGACATTTTTTACGGGTGGCGTCGTCAAGATCGATGGTGTCGTCGGCGTGTGCGTTAAGCGACAGACAGACGAGGGACATCAGCGTGACGCCGTGGCGAAGTGAATTGGGCATGTTGAACTTTTCGTGTTGGCGGGAGGGGGGGGCCATCTTTTTCAGTGCGCGGACGGAGTCAAGGCAATCACGGGGCATCTGAAGAATACTGCCCCGCATCTTTGCCAATGCGGTTGATCTCACGGTCATCAAAGCAGGAAATCACCACGCCGTCCAGCCACCGTCGACCAGAAGATTCTGGCCTGTAATATAGCTGCCGGCGTCGCTGGCCAGCAGCAGCAGAGCCCCGTTCAATTCCTGCGGTGCACCCATCCGCCCCATCGGGCTCTTTGTTTTCAGTCGTTCCACCATTTCGGCCGGCGCTTTTTCCGATGGAAATGGACCGGGACTCAGGCAGTTGACTCGTACCTGGTCCTTGCCCCAGTAAACGGCCAGGTGTCGCGTCATGTGAATAATGCCGCCCTTGAGTGCGTGATACTGCACCGGACTGGCGAGGCAGACGCCGTCGTAGGCATCGGGATACGAACCGACGACGCCGTACATGGAACCGACCATCACAACGGACCCCGCGGCGCCTCGCGCTACGACATGGTCTCGCAGGTGACGAGCCAGCAGAAAGTACCCCGTCGCGTTTCTTAGATCGCTGCTGAACGCGTCTGCGGTGACGTTGGTCAGATCCATCGCATGGCCCTGCTGCCCGTTGTTGATGAGAATGTCGACGGCGTCTGCGGCATCGACGGCAGCCGCAAAACCCGCGCCGACAGATTCTTCATCCAGTTGGTCCAATTGTACGCCATAGTGTTTTGCTGTGCCGATGCGAGGCAGGTCGTCCGCGATCTGTTGTGCTCGCGATTGTTTGCGACTGGCCACCACCACCGTGGCTCCCGCGTCCGCCAGCACGCGGCAGAACGATTGACCCAGGTAGCCGGATCCTCCTGTGATCAAGGCGACTCGGCCACTGAGGCTGAACAACTGTTGAATCGATGATTCGTTCATATCTGCACCCATTGTTTCGTTCTGACAGATTCCAAAGCAGCCAGACACACTTTCAGAGTCTGCAGTGCCTCGTCCAGCGTGCAGGCGGGCAGAGCCTTGCCGTCGATCTGGTCAAGGAACGCGTCTGCCTGCCTGGCAAAGAGGTCGTCTCGCTCAAGAGTAAAATCGTTTTCTACCTGCCACGGACCATCTGGTTTGCTGGACGAAAGCCACCGGCTGTGGTGGCCTTCAAATCTTGCGGCACCACGTTCACACACGATGGTCAGTCTGGATTCGCTCACGGGCTGATGCTGATTCAGACTGAATGAACCGAGAACGGCCTCGTGACGAGTGATGACGTGGACCGTGTCTTCCACGTTGACTCCGTCCAGAACACAGTGCTCCGCATCGGCCACCAAACGAGTCACCGGGCCCACGATCCATTCGGCGGTGTTCATCACGTGAGTCAGGGCATCCTGAATCGCTCCGCCGCCGGTTTCGTGTTTTTTGTAGTAGATGTCACGGTACGCCGGGCGGTAAAAGGGAAAGTGCTGTCCTCCCGTGTACACGACCTGTACCGGTCGACCAAAGTCCTGTCGGTCGAGAGCATTCTTCATTTCGACGAGTGCGGGATGTTGTCTCATCACGTAGGCAACGCTGACAGGCAGCTGTTGTCCATGGACCGCTGTCAGCAGGTCACCCACTCCGTCCACCGAAATACTCAGCGGCTTTTCAATCAGCGTAGCAATTCGACGTTCCACCAGCTGCTGTGCCATCGGCACATGCAATTGTGCAGGTGTACAAATCACGGCACCATCGAAACGTTCGGTTAATGCGTCGTCCAGCGATGCGAATGAATTGCTCAGACCGTACAAATCGCCAATTCGTTGACGCAAGTCATCGTTTGTTTCACACAGAACAACGTCAGCCCGTCCAGTCTTCTGAAAACATCGGACGTGGCGTTCACCAATGGACCCACCACCGATGATAAGAATCTGTTTCATTTAGTTTTCCAGCTTCCCGGCGCTGTCGCGTCTGATGCCGTGTCATTTCATGGATGGACTGAGGCTGTGCCGTCACTCAGAGCACGTTGCCGGGGACAATGGCACGAAGTCTGGAGAATCCTGTTGTATTCGGCAAACGAAGCGACGACAAACTTCAGTTGTCGGGTTTATGGGCGAAGAGAATGGCTGATGATGCTCTCGGATTTCAGTTTCCTGGCGGAAATCGATCCCGTTCACCATAATTGTCCGGTGAAGCTGAAATAGTCATAGGGTCTCAGGCATCTCTATCCAGATGCACAAGGCAATCGCAGCCATCACTTTCCGAGTGACGTCGCCACCAGTGAAAATAACAACATTTTCGGGCATCGTCACTTAGACAGTGATGGCAACCTTGACTCTTGTCAGGTGTATCAATCCGATTGAGCGACCATGGTGGTGGCTCGAATCCCCGATTAATTGAAGTATTGTGACTTGAAAATCACATCAGGAGACCCGCAGATGAAACTGTTTCGTAATTTGGTTTGTTTGTCGCTCATCGCCGTATTGGCTGGCAGTGTTGTGGCCGACGAAAAACAAAAGAAGGGCAAGCGAAAGGGCAACGCCAAAGCCCCAACCGCCACACAGCGTTTTGTTAAGGATCTGGAACTGACGGCTGATCAGAAGGAAAAAGTTGCAGCGATCGACAAGGAATTCGCGGCAAAGTTCAAGGATCTGGCAGCGAAGAGAAAGGCCATCCTCACCGCTGATCAGGTGAAGGCTCAGCGTGATGCTCAGAAGGCGGCCAGGGCCGCAGGCAAGACCGGAGCAGATGCTCGAAAAGCTGTTACCGGTGCCGTCAAACTGACGGACGAGCAGACGGCTAAGACCAAGGAAGTCCAGAAGGCTCAGCAGGCACTCACCGGTGCAATCGTTGCGTCTCTGAGGAAGGTTCTGACTGCTGAACAGCAGGAAAAACTTCCTAAGGCCCGTCGTGGTGGCAAAGGCAAAGGCGGAGCTGGAAAAGGCAAGAAGAAAAAGAAAGCCGCTGCTTAGTGCTTTGTCACTATCAAAAGGGTGGGGTAAGCATCCTGCTTGCCGTGTGTTTCTCCCGATGAATCGCAAGCTGGAAGCTTACGCCACGAATCTGCAACCCAAAGACTTGACTGTGATAATGTACTAGCAGCGGAATCGGCTCGATGTGCACTCGATAAATGAGCGTGCAGAGCGGGTTGCAGAATGTTCCGGCGTTCTGTCATGCCTAAGAAGCATCAAAACAGAGCCCCGCGTTATCGGTTGGTAACGCGGGGCTTTTTCCGTTTCGTTATGTCTGTTCAAGCTGTAGCAGCCTCAACTCATTCCGCAGGTTGATCGCCAGCAGGTGCTGCGTCCGTTGCTGTCGAAACATCTGCGAGTGGTGTTGATTCGGTCGATTCGTCACCCAGGTCGTCAGTGTTCCGCAACTGAATATCCGGCAGGTCCTTATCAATGTCTTCGTTGCTGCGAGAACGCATGATCATGCGGATCGGGACTTCCTGAAAGGGTGACACTTCACGCAGAAAGCCCAGTAGGTAACGCTTCCACGATTCGTCGAACAGCTTTGGTTCGTTGCACTTGACCACAATCGTGGGCGGTGCCGTGGCGACCTGAGTTGCATAATAAATCTTGGCCCGCTTGTTCTTGCGGTGCGCCGGCGGGTTCTTGTCGACAGCCATCTTCATAGCCCGGTTCAGTTTGCCCGTACCCATTCGGGTCTGTGCCTGTTTGTAGATGGTTTGTGTGAGGTTCACCAGTTGCCGGATGTTGCGACCGTCTTTGGCCGTCAGGACGGCAATGGGGACATGCCGCATCGATGCGAACGATTTGACGAGATACTCGCCCCATTTTTCGATCGTCATTTCCTCTTCCTGGGCAAGATCCCATTTGTTGACGACAAAGACGCAGGGCTTGTGGTGTTTCGTGATTTCTTCCACAAGCTGCTTGTCGACTCGGGAGACCGTCTGCGTGGCGTCAAAGAACATCAATACGACGTCGGCTCGCCGAATGCTTTTTTGAGCTCGCACCAGACCATAAAATTCGATGCTGTTTTCAAGGCTCTTCCGTTTGCGAACGCCCGGCGTGTCAATGGCCACAAAGGCACGGCCGTCAACGTCGAAGCGAATATCGATGCTGTCACGTGTTGTTCCTGCAATCTCGCTGACGATCACCCGTTCTTCCTGGGCCAGCTGATTAATGAACGTACTCTTGCCGACGTTCCGTCGCCCCACGATCGCCAGTCGCATTTCCGGCGGTTCGAACAGAGTCGCCCCTTCCTCATTCTCATCGTCGCGGGCTTCGGGAAGGTGTTCCGCAATTGCCTTCAGCAGGTCAGCACGATTACGATTGCCTGTCACGCTGGTGACGACCTGAGGCAGGTTCGCCAGTCGCAGAAAACCGCCGGCTTCGATATCCAGCTTTGACGAGTCACATTTATTGACGACCATCAGCATGGGTTTGTCGATGTGCCGCAGACGTTCGGCGACTTCCTGGTCCAGCGGAGTAATGCCGGCCTTCGCGTCCACGACAAACAGCAGCAGGTCACATTCCGCCAGCCCCACGTCGATCTGCCGCTCAATGTCATCGGACAGATCGTCGCTGTCCACGATGCCGATGCCGCCCGTGTCGACCAGTTCGAAATACCGGTCCTTTTCGTGCATCATCCAGGTGACTCGGTCACGCGTGACCCCGGCCGTGGGATCCACAACCGACAGCAACTTGCCCGCCATCCAGTTCAGCAGCGAGCTCTTCCCCACGTTCGGACGACCGACAATCGCCACTTTGGGAATACCCATGATGCTAAACCCTGTTCTGAAAAGGAGGCACGTGCCTCGGACGGTGCGAGCTGACGCTCGAAAATCCAGACCTGCTTCGGAAGTGTTCGCAAATCCGTTGGCAGACGACACACGGCTTGCCGGAAATGTCTCAATTCTGTCTGTACGGAGGACAGGAAGGCATCTTAATGCTCTGCTGGAAGTGTCCGGCGATTCGCCGACAAGTCGGGCAGATTACACAGCGAAAAGCGGAATCGTTAGAGAGAAGATGCCATTTCCCATGAGTTACTCGCGATTTCCACAGGGAATTACGTGATGAGGTGACGAAGTTGGCTGCAGCGAGATTGGACTACGGACGCTGCAGCCATTACCCTTGTACTGCATCTGACAGGCTGTTGTTCTTTTTTTGGGAGTGAATGCGTGCAGCGACAGTCAGTTCTGGTTTTATGGATCGGGTGGTTGATAATAGTCAGCGTCGGGTGTGGCGACGATGAGGGCTCGGTACGTCTTCCACTGTCAGGGATGGTGTTGTCAGCAGACATTCCGGAGAACCTGCAGGGAACCGTTTCCCTGATGCCGGAGGGTGAAACGAAGGGGCCGGCAGCCAACGGTATTATTCAGAACGGTTGGTACGAGTTCACGACCGAGGACGGGCCGGTCGCCGGTCAGCATCGCGTGCTGATCGACGTGGAGCCACCGCGGGGGAAAATGGACACGGCCGCTCAGCAATCACGGCTGGAGTGGAAATTTGAATTTCATATTACCATACCGTCGGAGCCTCCATATGAATATGACTTTCCGTTGGTTCGGGACAGCGCCGACGAGTAGTTCTGCCGGACAGGATGCTGCACTCCCAATGTGGCGCAGCCGTCGCGGTCAGCGCGGCTTCACATTGATTGAACTATTGGTGGTGATCGCCGTCATCGGAATTCTGGTGGCACTCCTGCTGCCGGCCGTTCAGCAGGCGCGAGCTGCCGCACGGCGCACGCAGTGCAAAAATAATCTGAAACAGATTGGGCTGGCGTTCCACAACTATCACGACGTTCACAACGTGCTGCCCATGGGCAGCAGCAGCGAAACTGCTGTTGGGTCATGGGGCATGACGGCGCACGTTTTGCCATATCTCGAACTGGGAAACACGTATCAGCTGATCGACTTCGAAAACAGCGGTTGCTGCACGGCCGTCAAACTTCTGCAGAATGCCACGCCCTCGCAGCCAGACCCGTCGTCGAACCCGATTAACGTTTTCTATTGTCCGGACGATTTCAACTCAAATATTCAGCTGTTAAGTGGCCCGACCGGCCCCAGTCCCAACACCTACGATTGCGGCCTGCTGTTTTCGGGCGACTACATGGGCGTGAGCGGTATTACAGAAGGAAACCCTGGCTGTTCAGGGATTATCGACGGAAAGGGGACGTTTTATTCGATGAGTAAAACGCGGTTTCGCGATTTCACGGATGGTACGTCACAAACCATGATTATTGGCGAACGTGGAATCCCGAGTGACATCGGATGGGGCTGGTACCTGTGCGGTGGCACGGAATGCGAACACTACATCAGCACGGAACGGGGGCTGAGTGCCGGAAAAAATGTGCCGTCCTGGCAGGGAACGCTGCGTCGATTCTGGAGCTGGCACCACGGCGGCGCTCACTTCATCATGGGCGACGGTTCCGTGCAGTTCTTCAGCTACAGCATGGACTTCGACACCTTCCGCAATCTGTCCACCCGAAACGGTGGTGAGGTTGTTTCGTTTTGAGACTGCCAGCACCTCTATCGGCACCAGGGACATGATCGCGGCTCAGGAAATGTGACTCGATCCTGGCCGGCATGTCTCTACGAAGTTCCTGCCTTGCCAGACAGGTTCGCTGTTACCGATTGTCAGAAAGGAAATTCTTTGACCAGTCTGTTCACCCGGTTCTTCGTGTTTGTGACTTTCATTGTCGTTCTAACACAAAGCTGTGCAACGATCGGTGTCGCAGCAGAGAATCAGCACCCGAATGTGCTGTTCATTGCCGTGGACGATCTGCGTCCATCAATCCGCTGTTATGGCGACCAGCATGCCATCACTCCAAACATCGATCGGCTTGCCGAACGTGGCGTGCTTTTTGATCGGGCACATTGCCAGGTGGCAGTCTGCAACCCGTCACGCGCCAGCCTGATGACGGGTCTTCGTCCGGACAAACTGGGTGTCTGGACTCTGCCGATTCACTTTCGGGAAGCGCTGCCCGCTGCCGTGACACTGCCGCAGTGGTTTCGCCGGTTCGGTTACACGGCCGTAAGTCACGGAAAAATCTATCATAACCCAACTCCGGATCCACAGTCATGGAGTGAACCCATTCGATCCTTGCCTCGTCTGAAGTCGGCCTACCCGGAGGGCACACGGCAACATATTCGAGAAGTTCAGCAGGCACTGCCAAAGAACGACTGGCGAAAAAACAATCTGCGAGGTCCCAGCACGGCTGCTCCCGAGATCGACGACAACCAGCTTGTGGACGGCGCACGAACGGACATGGTGATCGAGGATCTGCGGCGATTGGGCAAAGACGAGGCACCGTTCTTTCTGGCAATGGGATACATCCGGCCCCATCTGGCGTGGATTGCACCGAAAAAGTACTGGGATCTGCACGACCCGGCCACGCTGCCCGTGCTCACCGACAGAACTGTCACTGCGAATACGCCGCCCTACGCGCTGTCGAACAGCTACGAAATGACTCACTATGTCGATCTGATCGACTTCCCGAAACCGTGGGATGAACAGAGGGTTGCCGACGAACGGGCTCGACACCTCATGCACGCGTACTACGCCTGCGTGACGTACATCGATGCTCAGATCGGTCGTCTGCTGGATGCGTTGGACGAAGAAGGTCTGGCTGACAACACGATTGTTGTTCTGTGGAGCGACCATGGCTGGAAGCTTGGCGAATTCAACGGCTGGGGCAAGATGACCAACTACGAAATTGATACTCGCGTGCCGCTGATTATTTCGGCACCCGGTCTACAGACGGCCGGAAAACGATCAGGCGAACTGGCCGAACTGCTCGACCTGTACCCGACGCTCTGCGAGCTGGCCGGAATTGATACGCCGGATTTTGTTGATGGAACCAGCCTGGTGCCGAATCTGAAAGACGTCGACCTTCACGTCAATGATGCAGCATTCAGCCAGTACTATCGCAATTTCGAAGGCCGTGAATACATGGGCTACGCCATTCGCACCGATGAATACCGTTTTGTGGAATGGCGAGACTTCAGCACCGGAGATGTGACTGCACGGGAACTGTACGACCATCAGGCCGATCACTCGGAATCCGTCAATCTTGCAGAATCCGCGCCGCAGGAGCTTATTAGTCGTCTCACGGCTAAGCTGTTGGAATCGCACCCACGCAAGGCGCTGACGATGACACCTCCTGTGCATTCGAATCCGAATCAGCCGCGGCTAAGGGCCGATATCTCGTTTTCGAACAACACAGAAATGACGGTCATGGTCTTTCCAATTACGCCCAAAGGTCGCCGTGGGCGAGTGAAAACTCTTGGTCCCGGCGAAGCTGTCACAATCAAGGCTCGCATCGGCGGCGTTTACGTGGTTGAGAGCAAAGACGGATCGATTCACCAGATTCACTCACCATCGATGCCTCCCCGCACCATTGTGCTTGAGTGATTGGAATTCATCATCAACCCATGTCGGGTCCGCTGCGCAAAAAAAACGCGACACCGGTCAGACCCGGCGTCGCGTTGTTTTTGAGATAAACGGTGTCATCTATACAGCGTCAGTTCTGTATAGAGGTGTGCCACTGGCTCCGCCAGTGCCTTGAGGCTCTCACTAAACACTGGCAAAGCCAGTGGCACAATTGCTTATACCGTCACCGGCAATCGACTAGAGGATCTTCTTGAGATCCGCGATGACAGCTGCTGTATTCAGGTCGTTGACATCAGACACTGAGAAGTTGGCTTTAACACCCAAGCCGCTGGCCAGAATGATTGTCACTTCAGCTTTGGGGCTGATACCGTAGTTGTCAGGGCCATTTTCAAATTCGTTAGGAACGACAAACGGCACGTTGGTAGCCTTGCTGGTTTTTGCAAGTTTTTTGGCTGCATCGGACAGTTCGTCCTTGTCTTCACCAAGCACGTTTACGAACGCCGTCAGCTTGGAGTCTTTGTTCTTCGCGATGGCCTTGTCGATCAGCTGTACCAGTTCGATAACGCGTTTGTCGGTTGAACGGGTGAAGATAACCACTTGTGGCTTGGCACCATTGCGACAGCGATAGCAAAGGTTCTTGCCTTCTGCCACGCCATCTGTTTCGGCACCGGCACACTTGGTCACGTAGAACGCTCCAAGTGAGTCTCCGGTCTGAGGACCGCTCTTGACTGCTTCACCTGCGGTAACAGCCGAGGCGACTGTCAAAATCATTCCAAATGCGAAAAAGTTCTTCACGAATTGCTCCTTTCAAGGGGCGGGCGGGAATTCTGTGCGTCAAAGCACAACGGGGATGGTCGTTGAGGGAAAACGTTTCGACTGACCGTCATAGGTCTTGATCAGCGGTCGTCGCTGATCGACAATATAAACCACCGACCTCGCTGTCGGTCTCGCAGAATCTTACCGGGTTCCGGAATTGGATAAAAGTGACCAGGATTACATAACACTGCACCTTGCTCCAATTGCTGAAAAGAATGAATCCGGCGTTCCCACCCCACGAATTGCACACCTCACGCGGCCATTGAGTTTCCCGGCCGCGTTTCTTCCGTCTCGAACGTCGAACAGGACATCGCATGCCCAAGGCATTCAGCTCGACTCTGTTGGTCCTTTTGTGCCTGCTCGCAGGCGGGCCGTTGAGTTATTCCGGCGAACCCACCGTCATCGACCGCACTGAGCAACCGTCTGCGCACACTGACCGTTCGCCCGTCGACCTCGCCCTGTCAGCGGATGGACGGTGGCTGGTGACAGCCAACGAAACTTCCAACAGTGTCTCTCTGATTCGGACGAAGGATCGTCAGCTCGTTGACGAGTTGGTGTGCGGTCGTCACCCCGCCGACATCGAATTTTGCCCCGATGGTCAGACGGTTCTGGTGAGTGGTTCGTGGTCCGGTGATATCACCGTCCTGAAGATCATTGATGGACGACTGCAGCGGTCCGGCGTGATTGAAGTGGGATTTGAGCCTCGCGGCATGGCGGTCACTCCGGACGGACGGCGAGCGTTTGTCGGGCTCGTTGCCACCGGCCAGGTTACCGAAATCGATCTGAAGAATCGCAGCGTGCTGCGGCGTTTTGACGTTGGCAACTGGCCTCGATACCTGACGCTGTCGCCCGATGGCTCAAGGCTTGCCGTTGGCTGTGGCGGTTCCGGTCGTATTGATGTGATTGACCCGGTGACCGGTGAAACGCTGTACGACGAACCTTTGGCGAACGGGATCAATCTGGGACACATGATTTCTTCCGCGGACGGCACCTATGCCTACTTCACGTGGATGGTCTATCGAACAAACCCGATCAACGTCGGGAATTTGCGGAAAGGCTGGTTGCTGGCGAGTCGCATCGGTCGCGTTCGGCTGGACGGTTCATCCTACCGCGAGGCGATCTCACTGGACGTCCCTCGCCTGGCCGTCGCGGATCCTCACGGAATCGTCATCAGCCGCGATGAACGTCGTCTGGTGGCGTCCGCTTCCGGGACTCATGAACTGTTGGTTTACCGTCTGCACGATCTGCCATTTGTCGGCGTAGGCGGTCCAGGTGATTTGATCGATAGACGACTGCAGAACGATCAGGACAGGTTTCACCGCATCGAAGTTGGTGGGCGCCCCATGGGCCTGCGCATGGCAGACGACAGTCGCACGGTGTATGTCGCCAACTATCTGAGAAATTCCGTTCAGGTGGTGGATCTTGATTCCCGGAAGGTAAGCGCCGAAATCGATCTCGGTGGTCCGCAGGAGAAAACACTTGCGCGGCGAGGGATGGAAATATTCCACGACGGAGAGCGGAGTCTGGATCAGTGGTATAGCTGCCATTCGTGTCATCAGTACAGTGGAATCAACTCACGGCCCATGGACACCATGAACGATGGCACAGAAATGACCCTGAAGACCGTTCTGCCGCTGTTTGAAGTCAGCAGCACCGGCCCGTGGACGTGGCACGGCTGGCAGGATGATCTTGAGAGTGCGATGCACAAATCCATGACATCGACAATGCTGGGGCGTAATCCCAGCGATCGCGACGTTCGTGCTCTGCTGGCCTATCTGGATTCGCTGGAACCTCCTCCTAACCCGTTCCGAAATTCTGACGGATCGTTAAGTGATGCCGCACACCGCGGACAGCAGGTCTTCACAAGTGGCAAAGCCGGCTGTGCCGACTGTCACAACGGCCCGCAATTCACGGATGGCAAGATTCACGACGTCGGATCGGGCTCTGATAAAGACTATTACGACGGATACAACACACCCTCACTGCGCGGTGTTTATCGCAAGGTCCGGCTGCTGCATACCGGCCGAGCGCGTTCGCTGGAACGGGTCGTGAGCGATCTGCACAGTCCTGAAAAAGTCGCCGGCGAGGGGCAGTTGACTGAACAGGAAACTGCGGATCTGATCGAATATCTGAAGTCGTTGTGATTTCCGTGCCAACGAGAGTTCCTTCGAGTTGTACGCGCCAGTGTACCCGACCGTTGTGTGTAGCCCAGGTTGCTTGCAACCTTTAGGTGCCGCAGGCACAGGAGGCTGTGATGGAACGTTTTCACAACAAACAATGTCGCACCCAGGAACCTCTTGTTGCTGCGCAACCCTTGTTGCAAGCAACAGGGCGACCCGGTGGATGAGTTGTTTCCGGACGTGAACAGGGGATGATTGTTGGTCCGTAGAGCGGACACGACATCGCTGCCATTGCCGGAGCGGCGTCGCTCCGCTCCTTGATTAGGCCTGCTTCTGCTGCGAGCAAACGATGGTACTCGGAGGAACAAGGCCTATCGCGTTGACGTGACCTGTTCGGACAGTGGGGTCGACACGATTGCGTCCTGACCGAGCAGTCGTTGTGCTTCCTTCAGGACATAATCCGGATCCATGAATGGTTCGTAGCTGATGTCCTGCCAGCGAATACGCCCTTCACCATCGACCAGGAACGTGCCGTGCAGTGGCTGGTTTTCGAAGTCGTCGTAGCAGCGATACTTTTTGAAGACGTTGAGGTCAGCATCTGAGACAAGTGGAAAAGGAAAACCATCGTCGAGGTCTTCGTAGGCCCGGCCCAGTAGTTTCTGCTCATCTGTACTGACGGCGATGACATCGATTCCAGCCTCGCGGAATTTTTCTGTTTCGGGAGCGAAGTTTTGCAGCTGCTTGGCGCAGTGCAGGCAACCGAAACCCAGATAGAAAATCATAACCACCGGCTTGCCTCGGTAATCGCTCAGCGAACGCGGCTGATTCTCGACATCGGCCAGTGACCAGTCTGGTGCCGCTACGGGGCGCCAGTGAAGTGGCCCTAGAGAATCCAGCGGCGGTCTGGCGCCGATGTCGGAGGCAACCACGGCATCTGTGCGCCAGTCGTCGCCAAAACCCAGTTCCATGGCGATCGGTTTCAGGCGAGCAAATGTGGGGACGTCCTGATCAAGGGTTGACGATATCTTCCGCAGCTGTTCGAACGCCGTTTTCGCCTCGTCTTTCTTCTGTGCCGCCCACAGCGTCTCCACCTGAGCCGCCAGGGGGCGGACCTCACCGCGATTGCTGCCAACGTGACTGGCGATTTTCTTTACGGCGTCGTCCGTCTTGCCGGCCTGCAGCATGACGGCGACCTGATCTTCGACCGGTACGCCTGTTGCCTTCTTGAACAGTTCCAATGCTTCATCAAACTTACCCTTAGACGCGGCGATGCGTCCGTCAATTTCCTGCACCGCTCTTTCCAGGTCGCGAACTCGACTGCGGTGTTTGCCTTCTGCCGTACTGCGGGCTTTCTTGACATCCTTCTTTGTCTTTTCAGCCTCTTTCTGCGCTTTGTCTCCGGCTGCCTTCTGCTTTTTCTTTTCCTGGTCCAGCAGAGTCTGAATGTCCTGCTGAATGGCGGTCGCCTTCTCCGGGTTGCCTGTGGCGGTCAATGCTGCGGCCAGATACCGGTTGCGTTTCAGATCTTCCGTGCCATTTCCGCATTCTTCAAGGTATGGCGTCTGGCACAAAGCGATCAATTGATCGTGTAGTTCATATGCCCGCAGCACATCAAGAAGTCGCTGCCGTCCGTACTTGAAGCTGCCGGACTTTCCGATGTGGTTGTACTTTGGGTGACGCGGCAGGCTCATCATGTTTTGTGACAGTGCGATTGCATCGTTGACTCGACCGATGTGGATGAGATTTCGAATACACCACTCGTTGTTGTGTGCGAAATTATGAATCTGATCCGGCAGCACCAGATCCTTCATCATGTGCGCATGGTCCACTCGCGCCGATGCTTCCTGCTGATAGACGGCGTCGTGGTAGCGTTTGAGTCGCGAATAAATGTGCCCCGGCATGTGCCACATGTGAGCGATCTGCGGAGCTGCCAGACCACATCGGGCGGCGGATTCCAGAGCTTTGGCGGCCTTCTTCGTATCCCACAGGTGAATGCGATAGTGATGGACCGGATGCAACGGTTCGACATCAAGTACGTCCTGAATCAGGGCGTCGACGGCTAGGTAGCTGATCATTTTCACCCCTTCTCGGCGTGCCGACCAAAAGTACTCGCACAAAAAAGCTTTCGCATCGATATCGTCCGGAAATTCAAACAGCAGTTCTTCCAGGTCGCTGATGTACTTTTCCGCTCGCTTCTTTTTCTCGTCGCTGGTCCCGGACTTCGCCTTCACGTAGCGGTCATACGCTTCGATGTAGCGCTGTTCACGGGGCGACGCTTTGTCCTTGCGGTCCATGGCTTCCTTGATGAAACCCTTGGCTCGCTCTGCGTTTTTGCGGTTTGAATAGGCCATGCCCCAGTAGGCGATGGCACAGTCGGGGTCCAGCATCGCCGCCTGCCGAAAAGAACGCTCAGATTCAAAATACCAGAATCCGTGCAGCTGGCCGATTCCCTGCAGAACGAACGCCCGAGCCTCCTCAGACTTCGTGGTGACATCGAAGCGGATGGCTCCGACGCCCTTCATGAGATAAGCGGCCTGACGTGGACCTTCGTTGAAGACTTCACCGTGCAACGAATGGCCTTCAAGGATCTCCTTCGCTGCCGCATCCTTGACGGGGGGCGTTTTCTCATCGGCGATGGTCGCTGCGAACGGGCTCACCAGGGCGACGGCAGTCAGAAAGACGCGAGCGGAATAATTTCGGGGCATGAGGACAGACGCCGTGAAATTGAGGAGGTGGGAAGAGTGGATGTCGTGGCCGTGGTTTGGTCAGCCGATCGATGAAATCAAGTGGACCGACGATATTGCGCTCGAGAACGAACCGGGACGTCGTATTGTGTCGCTGCGCGGCGATACGAGCAAGGACCTGGAGCAAAAACGGTGAATGCCTTGAGAAACCGCAACTTCTTCGACGGAAGAAGCTCTCTCATTTGGACTTGCGGAATCTCACCGGTTAACCTGCCGCCGGTCTTTTCACAATTGATTCGTCGCGTTTGCAATCACCGCCCCAATGCGGCGTTGTCGCAGCCAATTTCGGGCTGACGCACGGAACAGGTGGTCGGCTCCCGTTGGTCGCATCCAAAGATGCGCATAAAACGGGTCGTTGTTTTCCCGAAAGTCTCCAATGTCTCGCATCTCTGACGTTTTTAATCAGGCCGCACAGCATGGCCGCATGACATTCATGCCTTTCGTGACGGCCGGCGATCCGTCGTCGCAGACCACGGCCGCCGTGCTGAAGGGGCTGAGAGACGCTGATGTCGACCTGATTGAACTGGGTTTTCCCTACAGCGATCCGATCGCGGATGGCCCCGTCATCCAGGCGTCCTACACTCGTGCTCTGGACAACGGAGTGACCGTTCAGAGCATTTTTGACACCATGGCAGGTCTGCAGAATGAGGGGCTGCCGCCGGTTCTGGCGATGGTGTCTTATGCAATCGTGTTTCGATTCGGGACGGAAGCCTTCGCTAAGAAGGCCGCAGAAGTCGGCTTCAGCGGTCTGATCATCCCGGATTTGCCAGCCGACGAATCTGGTGAAATGTCCGCCACTGCCATGAAACATGGTCTGGATCTGGTGCAGTTGATTGCTCCCACCACCACGTCGGATCGCACTCAGCAGATTCTTGATGCCTCCAGTGGCTTCGTCTACTGCGTGTCCGTGGCGGGGACGACCGGGGTTCGAAAAGAACTTCCGGCAGCGTTGATCGAGCAGCTGATGCAACTGCGGCTGATGACGGATCTGCCGCTTGCGGTCGGATTTGGCATCAGTGGACCGGATCAGGTTGCGTCGCTGGAAAACGTTGCCGACGGCGTCATCGTGGGGTCGGCGATCGTGAGACTGGCAGCGGAAGCAGCGTCTGCCGAAGCAGCGGCCGACGCGGTGCGGGCGTTCTCGTCAGAAATGCGAGCAGCTGTGAATGGCGTAAAGCCATCACGAAGAATTTGATTGAATCCGCGAACAACGTGGCCTTTCCGTTGTTCCGTTTCGTTTCCGGGCGTGTACTCACAGCCTGCTGTTTCCCATCCTTGCCTTGCCGTTCTCCGGCTGATTGTGCAGGACTCCGCTACTGCTTAAACTCATCGTACACCAGCGACGGATACGTGCGCTGGCAACACGTCGAAGAATTCGAAGAGGACATACCAGTGAAAGAACTTTGCTTTACGTTCGCGTGTGTCGCAGCTTTACTGCTGTTCCTGTCGTCGTCTGCTCAGGCGGACGGACAGAAGCTGCCGCATATTGTGGTGATCATGGTGGACGACATGGGGTACGGCGATCCCGGCTGCTTCAACCCAAACTCAAAAATTTCCACGCCCAATATCGACTCGCTGGCTCGCGACGGAATGCGGTTCACTGACGCCCATGCGCCGGGACCGTTGTGTCACATGTCGCGATACGGCCTGATGACCGGGCGTTATCCGTTTCGAGCAGACGTGGGTGCATGGCGGCGAAAGCGTGTGATTGATGCGGGACAGGTGACAATCGCGTCGTTGCTGCAGGACGCCGGGTATCAGACCGCGATGGTTGGCAAGTGGCATCTGGGGTTCGATGAAAACGGGTACGACAAGCCTCTGCCTGGGGGGCCGGTGGATTGTGGCTTCCAAAGTTATTTCGGCATTCGGGCATCAACCGATATTCCACCGTACTTTTATATTCGTGGCAACAAGGCAGTGCAGCCGCCGACAAATCAGATTGAAGCGAACTACAGCGACGGCTGGACGAAGATTCAGGGAGCCTTCTGGCGAGAGGGTGGCATTGCTCCTGATCTGGTGCTGAAGGATGTGTTGCCGCGATTCACCGAAGAAGCCATCGACGTGATTCAGTCGCACGGACGGCAACCGGCGACAAAGCAGAAACCGTTGCTGTTGTACCTGGCGTATCCGGCTCCTCACACGCCGTGGCTGCCGTCTCCGGAGTTCGCCGGGCAGAGTGAGGCCGGGATGTACGGTGATTTTGCCACAATGGTGGATGCAAATATTGGTCGAGTCCTGAAGTCGCTGCAGGATGCGGGCATGGCAAAGGACACGCTGCTGGTGTTTACGTCAGACAACGGTCCGGTTTGGTACGAAAATGACGTCGAACGACTTGGTCACGATTCGTCTGGCGGTCTGCGTGGGATGAAGGCCGATGCCTGGGAATGCGGACACCGCATGCCGTTCATCGTTCGCTGGCCCGGTTCTGTGGCAGCCGGAACGACGTCGCACCGGACAATCTGTTTCACCGACCTGCTGGCCACATTTTCCGATGTCGTGGGACAGACACTGTCGTCCGAAGCGGGGCCGGACAGTTTCAGCTTTTTCCAGGTGTTAAAAGAAACTCAGCCCGATAATGCTGCCGTGCGGCAGCAAGTGGTCATGAGATCCGGCGGGGGATTCATGATGATTCGGTCGGGCGACTGGAAGCTGATCCAGGGACTGGGTTCCGGAGGGTTTTCTCAACCGCGGAAGGTCAAGCCTGGAAAAGGCGAGGCCATTGGGCAACTCTATGATCTGAAGGTCGATCCCGCTGAGCAACACAACGTGTACGCGTCACACCCCGATGTTGTGGCCACCCTGACGGCCGAACTTGACGACATCCAGAAGGCCCAGGGGCAGCGTTTTCTGAAATAGACGTGGTGCGGCCGGAAATTGTGATGTTGCACGATTCGTTGTTTTTCTGTGCGTTTTTCCGTGCCTACGCCGGCTGGCCTGGTTTCCTTCAGCGAATTTGGACGGTGGCCAGACAGACAGCCACTCGGTCCACAGGAAACGCTGCCGTAGCTTTCCCATGTCACAGAGATAATGCAAAAAGGACGGGATGCGTCCATTGCCTTTTGTGAGATTGGGGATCGGTCAGTAGACTGCAGCGTTTTCAACCCGTCCGCAGGCGGCGTCCGGCACTCGTACGCTGAACCTCACGGGGCACGCAGCTGGCAGCGTCAAATGTTCAAAACGTTTCCACTGACGTGGATGCCAAATTTATCCTGGTCACCCTATGTCATTGTCGTTGCCCATTATTGAACCTGACGCTCCTCAGCCCCAAGCCCCGCAGACGACCGGAGCCAGCAAGGGCAACTACGCCTTCGTCAGCCTGGGCTGTCCCAAGAATCTGGTGGATAGCGAGAAGATGTTGGGCACGCTGGCTCTGGACGGTTATACCCTGGTCGCAGATCCCGCGAAGTCTGACTTCGTCATCGTCAACACGTGCGGATTCATCGACAGTTCGCGGCAGGAGTCCAAGTCGGTCATTCAGGAGATGCTGGACCTGAAGAAGAGCGGGCAGACAAAAGGTGTCATTGTCGCCGGATGTCTGCCTGAGCGTATGGAAGAAGGCGGATTGTTGTCCGAGATGCCTGACATTGACCACGTCGTGGGCGTGTTTGGCCGTGATGAGATCAGCAAAGTGGCGGATCGTCTGGTCGGCGGCGTCACAGAACAGCGAGAGCTGTTTCGGCCGGCTCCCATCAAGGCACTGGACGACAGGGCTCGGTTGCGGATCACACCGCAGCACTTCGCGTATCTTAAGATCTCGGAAGGCTGTGACCGCACGTGCACGTTTTGTTCAATCCCGATGATGCGGGGCAAACACGTCACGAAGCCGATCGAGATGGTGGTCGAGGAAGCCAAAGAGCTGGCAGCCGATGGAGTCAAAGAGCTGATTATTGTTGCTCAGGACACCACATACTACGGCCTGGACCTGTATGGAGAGGTTCGTCTGGTCGAATTGCTGCGACAACTGGAGCAGGTGAAGGGCATCGAATGGATTCGTCTGATGTATCTGTATCCGGTCCATTTCAACGATGAACTTATTGATGTGATCGTCGGTTCGCCGAAGATACTGCCCTACCTCGACATGCCGCTACAGCACATCAATTCGAAGGTGTTAAAGCGGATGCAGCGGCGCGTGAACGCCGAACAGACCCGAGAACTTGTGGGCAAGCTGCGGGACCGGGTTTCAAACCTTGTGCTGCGAACGACGTTCATCGCGGGTTTCCCTGGCGAAACGGACGAGCAGTTTGAAGAGCTGCGTGATTTCGTGATTGACACCCGTTTTGAACGCATGGGTGTGTTTACGTATTCTGTGGAACCGGGTACGCCGGCCACAAAGCTGGACGGACATCTTCCGGAAGACGTCAAGGAAGCCAGGCGCGACGAGCTGATGGCCATGCAGCAGAAGATCGCTTTTGAACACGCGGAATCTCTGGTGGGCTACGAACTGGACGTGCTGATCGATGATCAATCAACCGACGACGACAATATCTACGTCGGTCGCTCCTTCGCCGACGCACCCGAGATCGATGGCAATGTGTACGTCTCCGGGCAGGATCTGGAGATCGGAAGCATGGTGCCCGTTGAGATTGTCCGGCGGGAAGACTACGATTTGGTCGGCGTGGCACCCGAACACGTGATTATCGACTAGATCCGGTGCTGCATCAGCCCCGTGTTGATGCATGCCACTGGCTCCGCCAGTGCCCTGGATCTTTCAAAAACACTGGCCAGAGAGGCTGTCCGGATACCTGAAACCGTGAGCCGCAAGGCGCTAGCCGCGGGTGGAAATACTGCCCATAACCGGCGGCTAGCGCCGTGCCGCTCACAAGAACAGACGTATCCGGACAGCCTCCCTGGCCAGTGGCACACAACAGCTCACATAACTACTGACAAAGCGTTGGCGTTCGAAGTCGCCGCCGCTGATCCCTGCAACGATCTTCAGGATACGATAGAACAATCCCCCCGCAAATGACGGATTCTGATCGGCCAACTTCTGCACAACAGCAACCCAGTGGGCTCGGGCGTGAGTCGCTGAATCTTCCCAATCTGATTACCGTCAGTCGTTTTGTGCTGGCGCTGGTTTTGTTTGGACTGATTGACGTCGGCGGTTATTGGATCGCGTCGGCGGGACTGTTCGTTTTCGCCGTGTCGACGGACTGGCTGGACGGCTATCTGGCTCGCAAGTACGGGCAGGTCACAGTACTTGGGCGGATCCTGGACCCCTTTGTCGACAAGATTATCGTCGGCGGGACGTTTCTGTTTCTTCTGGACAAGAACGGCGCTGTCGAGTCAGGCACGATTGTGCATTCCGGTGTGACGGCGTGGATGGTAATCGTTGTGATTGGCCGCGAGATGTTCGTGTCCAGTTTGCGAGGATTTCTTGAGCAACAGGGGAAAGACTTTTCCGCCAGTTTCAGCGGCAAAGCCAAGATGATGCTGCAATGCGTCGCCGTCACGGCCAGCCTGCTGTCTCTCAGCGTCAGCGCACGGTTGCACTGGTCCTGGCTGCCGATGACTCGCGACGTTCTACTTTGGGCAGCCGTTGGTGTGACGGTCTGGAGTGGGTTGATTTATGTTCGCCGGGCGGTTGTGCTGTTGCGGGAAGACTAGAACAGCGTCGGCCCTGTTTCGATGTGTATCACTGGCTCCGCCAGTGCCTTGAGGGTCGCGAAGAGTACTGCCACGGCCAGTGCTTTGTGGCTGATGAAAACACTGGCAAAGCCAGTGGCACACGATCCCTCGTGCAATCTCTGACAATGTTGTAGCGACGACTGCGTTTGAATGTGCGTTGTGAACAACATGGGCTCCCGCGACGGGCAGTGCTCAGACTGATTCAAAGAACACCCTGGAAGGCAGATTCGACATGCAGGACGGATTGCGGAATCTGGTTCTATCTCGAAACAAGCTCATCAGCCTGCACAGCACTGATGAGCCGGTCGAATTTCAGGCGGTTCTGGACGTGGCCAGAAGCACAGACAGAAATGTGCACGACTGGACAGTGACAAGCGGCGTGCAGGTCTATTCACCGGATGTTCCAAAAGCGGCTGCCGTTGCCGGAACAGACAAACCTGAACTCGCCATGCAGTACCTACTGCGTCAGAAGCGTCCGACGCTGGCGTGTTTTCGAGGTCTCGCCCCGTTTACCAGTCAACCCGTTGTGCGGCGATTGATCAAGGACTATGTCCAGCAGGCGGATGGTTCCCGTGAGTGTCTGTTGTTGATGGACGAAGATGCGCTGCATCCACGAATACAACGACTAGCCATTCCGTGGCGACCGGGATTGCCGGATAAAGACGAGCTGGTTCAGTTGGTCAAAGACACCTACCGCAGCATTAAACGTGAGGCGACCACTCCCGTTGGCTCAGAACTGCGGAACTTTGAATTCGAAGCACTAGTCCTGAATCTAAGAGGTCTGACGCGCAGCGAAGCGATTCGAATCGTGGAGTCGGTCATTCTGGAAGATCACCTGCTGTCCCGCAACGATCTGCAGCGAGTCATCGACGCCAAACGTCGACTGCTGGAGGGTTCGGGGTCTCTGGAATCGATGACGATCGACTTCGACATCAGTGAAGTTGGCGGATTGCGCGGGCTGAAGAAGTGGCTGGCCGACCGTCGTGGCGGCTTTACAGACAAGGCTCGTGCGTTTGGCATCGATCCGCCTCGCGGCGTACTGATGCTGGGCGTTCCGGGTTGCGGCAAAAGCCTGTGTGCCAAGGCCGTTGCGGCTGACTGGGGCATGCCGCTGCTGCGGTTGGACCCTGGCGTCCTGTATCAGAAATTCGTCGGCGAAAGTGAAAACCAACAGCGTCAGGCGATTCAACAGGCCGAAGCCATGGCGCCTGTTGTTTTGTGGATTGATGAAATCGAAAAGGCCTTTGCGTCCGCGTCCAGTGCGTCTGCCGATGGAGGGCTCTCTCGGCGAATGTTCGGGACGCTCTTGTCCTGGATGCAGGACCATCGGGAACCCATCTTCATGGTGGCGACCGCCAACGATGTTTCTGCGCTACCTCCGGAACTGATGCGAAAAGGACGCTTTGCCGAGGTCTTCTTTATCGACCTGCCCGGGGTCGATGCTTGTCGACAGGTGTTTTCAATTCACCTGAAACGAAAAGGCCGCGATCCTGAGCAGTTCCGTGTGGACGAACTTGCTGACGCGTCAAAGGATCTGACTGGTTCAGAAATTGAACAGGCGATCAAGTCGGGATTGTTCCACGCCCTTGCAGAAAATCGCGAGTTGCAGACGGAGGATATTCTGAAAGCGATCGTGAAAACTCATCCGCTGGCTTCGTTGATGTCGGAGAAGATCGAAGCGTTGAAAAACTGGGCTGCGAATCGCTGCGTGGCCGCGGATTAGGTCGTCTTGACGTTCAATCACTCCACGCAGCCACAATCTCGTGGACGGTCTCGCCTTCCAGCACTTCGTGCGCCAGCAGATGATCCACGATCGCCCCGATGGCTGCCCAATGATGTTGCTGCGAAAGAGTTTGATGCAGCTGGATCGTAAGCCGCTCCAGCAGTCGCAGACGTTCTTTTGAAAGCTCGACAAAACTGGCGGCCTGCCACGCAAGTTGCCAGTCGAGCGACCATTCCGCCACGGTTGCCGGATGAAAGGGATCGCCTCGGTGGATCATCTCAGCGACAGGTCCGGCTAACGCTACCAGAATCGATTTTCCCGCCAGTTCCTGACCGGGAACTGCAGACGTTTTCCATCGAACAACCGTGTCCCCAAAGCGATTCGGGCCATCGTCGCGGTCCGGGTCAATCGACACGGAATCGACAGTGGCTCCCAGATACACCGCCACAAAGGCGTGTCCGGCCTCATGCCAGGCGGTTATTTCTTCGTTGTTCGACACGCGTGTCTCCGTCCTTCTGCTGAGATTGTCGAGTCATTCGCCGGGGCGAGTCGTATAAACATCTCAGCGATGAGCGAAGTCACTCCGGACTCAGTCGATTTCCACATCGCTGAGGTCATCAGCCGGCGGATACTGTGGGTCCATTTTTCGGAGTGTGTCCACCATGACACGCATGATCGCCAGGTTTCGGTACCATTTCTGGTTACCCGGTATCAAATACCACGGCGCGTGGTCGGTGGTGCAGTTGTTCAGCATGTCCTGGAATGCTGTCTGGTATTCATCCCATTGTTTACGTTTTTCAAGATCGTCCTGTTCAAACTTCCAGTGCTTATCGGGCTCATTGAGCCGATCCTGCAGCCTTTCCTTTTGTTCCTTCTTCGAGATGTGCAGGAAAAACTTCAATACAGTTGTCCCTGAGTCAACCAGGTGTTTCTCGAAGTTGTTAATCGTCGTGTAACGAGGACGCCAGACGTTCTCCGGAACGATATTGCTTACGCGAACGACCAGCACGTCTTCATAGTGAGACCGATTGAAGACTCCGATCATGCCACGACCAGGGACTGCCTGGTGGATCCTCCACAGGAAATCGTGCGCCAGATCTGCTGAGGACGGTTTCTTGAACGATGTCACACGCACGCCCTGCGGGTTGACACCTTTGAACGTGTGTCGAATCGTTCCGTCCTTTCCCCCGGCATCCATGGCCTGCAGGACCACCAGCAACTTCTGCCTGCCTTCCGCGTACAGGGCGATTTGCAATTCGATCAGCTCGTCCAGCAATTGGTAAAACTCCTTTTCCGCTGCGTCGCGGTCGTCATGAAAATCTTTGCCACGAGTGCTTGTTTTGGCGAGCACGACCGGGATTCCCGGTGTCAGGCGATGAACTGTTGGCATTTTGGCACTTTTCGACGGGAATAACGAAGAACGTCCGATAGTGACTCTGTGTTGCGATCACTGACTGAAGTTAAGTTACCAATCCGGGACTGACATCCCAACAAACAGCCCCGGTCATTTGGAAAGACCGGGACGATGGTCAGGACAATCACCCGCCCCGATCTTCGTCGGACTACGTCCGTTCGGATGCAAGCGGACAATGCATCGTTATAATTGACCAGCGTGACTCGACCGGGCGGCCGAGTGGCACGTAGATCAGGCTGCTTTTATGGCTCTCGGTCGGCATTGGTAAATTTTCAGCCGCTCGGCCCCCAAACGGAAATACGCTATGGCCAAGAATCACTCCCAACGATTCCTCGACATCGTGAATTTGGTTCGACCTCAGATCAGGGAATGCAATGTCCAGGATGTGGTCGATCGGCGCGCTGGCGGAGAAGGTTTTCATCTGGTCGATGTGCGGGAGGAAAGTGAATTCTCCGCCAGCCACATCCCGCAGGCCATACATCTTGGCAAAGGCGTCATTGAACGAGACATCGAAGGAACGATTCCCGACGCTGATGCAACGATTGTCCTGTACTGTGGTGGTGGCTACCGTTCCGCTCTGGCGGCCCTGAACCTGCAACAGATGGGCTATATAAACGTCATCTCCATGGACGGTGGTTTCCGAGGCTGGAAAGAAGCCGACCAACCCGTCGAGTCGTGTAACCCCGCTTAGTCATTTTCCGTATTTACCTTCCTTATTTTTTTCCCGTTTTCCGACCGGCCAACTTCCGCTCAATCGAAAGCTCCTTCATGAGTCAGCTTCAGGAATCCTACGTCATTGAATTTGACGGCGAGGACACGTCGAACGCCGTTCGCCAGATGGTCGGTGACACGCAGCCGCATTCCCTGCGTACGTTCACGCCCAGTCAGGCCGTGTTGTCAACTTCAGCCGGTGTCTTTCACTGGACACCGGAAGGGCGACGACTGTACGACTACTCATCCGGAGTCCTTGTTGCGAACCTGGGACACAATCCGGTTCGCTGGATGAAACGTTTTCAAAATTATCTCGGATGGTCGGCCGATAAACTGACTGCTGCCGAGGATGGATTCTTCAAAGCCGTTTCGCTGACGGCGTACAACGCCATGACTGACCTGGAAGCACAGGCCGGCTATCGTCTGGTCGCCAGTCTGCAGGCGAGCCCCGGTGGCAGCAGACTGGAAACGGTCATGTGGTCCGCGTCCGGTTCGGAAGCCGTTCAGAAAGCACTGTGGGCCTGCATGCGGCGCGATCCATCGCGTCCCGGTGTGCTGGCCACACGGTACGGCTTTCATGGCAAAAAGGGACTGTCCGGCGCCGTCACCGGAAGCGAAACGGATTCGGAACGCGATCCGAGAGTTCGATTCATCAGTTTTCCTCGCGAAGAATGTTCTGACATCGATAGTCCGAACAAAGCCTTTGATCCGGCCGCCTATCGTGCGGAGCTGGAAGAAGTGGTGCAGTCGGCCGAACACCCGGTTGGTTGTCTGATCACGGAGCCCTACCTGGGCGGCGGCGGAAGTTATCATCCACCGAAGGAGTATCTGCAACTGGTGCAGGACTTCTGCCGTGAACACGACATCCTGTTCATTCTGGACGAGGTTCAGGCCAACTTCGGACGCACTGGCTGCATGTACGCGTTCGAGAGTTATGGCCTGGAACCGGATTTCGTGTGTCTGGGCAAAGGCCTGGGCAACGGTATCCCCGTCAGCGCGGCTGTTGGCCGTCGTGATATCTGCGAACTGATGGAGTATGGCGAAACGTCGGACACCTGGAGTGCCAATCCCACGTCAAGTGCGGCCGTCCTTGCTACGCTGGACGAGTTTGAGTCAACGGACATCATGGACCGCACTCGCCATTTGAGCACGATCTTTGTTGATGGACTGCGGCAGCTGAAGCAGACGGGAGTCATCGTCAACGTGCGTGGCGAGGGTATGGTGTTTGGCATTGAATGCGGCCAGGTCGGTTCCACCGCTCCCAACGACGTGGCCAACGCGGTCGTGGAACGGTGCTATCGTGGTAACGACGAAAACGATGGAATTCATCTGCTCGGTCCGTTGGCCGGTTGCGTTATTCGAATCGCACCGCCAATGTGCATGACCGACGATGAAGCCACGCAGTCTCTAAGCCTGTTGCAGCAATTCGTGACCGATGTGAGCAGGCAATTGGGGGACGCGTGACTGCGTAGTGTGTTGCGGCATTCAGCGAGGAAAACGGGGTCAGGTACCAAAAACCGGAACGGCCCGCAGGGTGCTTCGCATTTTTGGAACCTGCCTCCCTTTTCCGGCGCACACCGACCAGAAGAATGCACAGCACGCCCAAAATGAACGAGTGCGTCGTCAAGTCTTAATTCCGGGGTAGCCGAAGTCGCCAGACTTTGGACGACATAGAGAAAAACCTCCAAACTCTGGCGAGTTCGGGCACGGAACAACCCCTGTTCTTAGACTTGACCACGCACTCGTGGTCACTCACGCCTGCACTCCGGCAATCACGGTCTGCAGATACTCACGCACCTGCCGGGCCAGCGCATCGATGCCTTCAGCTGTTGTCGGGCGATCGACAAGTGGCGCAAAGATGTTCTCGCAACACAGGGGCATCTGCCGCCCGGTGAAGGCGACGGGATGCAGCAGCCGGTAATGGTCGATCTCGCCGAAGCCCGGCCCGCAGTCCTGATCCTTCGGCCAGTTGCGATGATCCTTCATGCAGAAGCTGTGAACCACGTCGGCACACTTCTGAATGTCCGGAATCGGGTCGACGTTCAGGTAGTCCATCACATTCCCGGCGTCGTAGTTCACCTTGATGCCATCGTCGTCGACTTCGCGGATGATTTCCGCACACGCCTGGCCTGTTCCTGTGGAACCACCATGTTGTTTGACAACGATCAGCACACCGTGGTCCCGAGCGATCGGTCCGAGCTTCCTGAATCGGTCGACCCACAGCTTACGATTGCCGCCCTTTGTGTGGCCGAATGTCAGCACCTGCCTGATGCCGGCCGCAGCGGCCTGTTTGATTCGTTGAGTCAGTATGCTCAGCCCATCATCCGCTTCGGGGTACACCGTCGAGAACATCATCAGCGGCTCAAGTCCCAGGTCGCGGCACTGACCTGCCAATTCGCGAGCCTTGTCCGGTGATGCATCCGTCGGCATCACAGGAATCCGTTGTCCTCCGGGCGTTTCCCGATGCGTTGTTCCCCATGCAACAAATGTATAGCCGGCCGCGGCGATTCCGGTCAGCGCGCGTTTCAGCGGAAAGCCGGCATACGGCAACGTCATGCATGCGAGTTGAAACTCGGTTCGTTTGCGGGGTGTCTGCTGAGCGGCTACAGAGGACGAATCGTATCCCCACATCGCGGCACCCATCATGCCGGCGGTCGCGCTGCACAGGAAACTTCGTCGGGGTCGTAGCGGACTTGTGGTCATCGTTTGTTTCCCAGTCGACGTTTTGCACATGAGGAAGTGAGCATCACTTGCGGCTGTACCACTTCGGAGTGCCGAACCAGTCGTGCATTTCTTTTTCGAACGGTGCGAAGACTTCGCGTGGTTCTGTGAACTCGCCACGGTCGCCGGTTTCGGCAATCCACGTCTGCAGCGCCGCTCGCAGACGAAGCAGGGCCGCCTTGTGTGCGGGATCCGTAGAAGCCGCAAGGTTGTGGATTTCGTGAGGATCAGCCTGTGTGTCGTACAGCTGTTCTGCGGGAAGATCCTGCATCAGTTCCGCCGCAGGCCCCTGAAGTTTTCCTTCGGCCAGCAGCTGGCGCATCAGCGGCTTCACCATAAAACACTTTTCCTTGTAGCGATTCAGAGACGCGAACCCCTGCTTCGGCTGATAGTTGCGCAGGTAGTGGTAACGTTGATCTCGCACGGAACGAATGCGGTTTTCTGTTTCGTCGATGCGGTCCCGAGCGCCAAACGCATAGGTTCGCGGCGGGCCAACTTCTTTTCCCATAAACACTCGGCTCTGCATGCCGGCGGGCGGAGTGATGCCGGAAAATCCCAGCGTTGTGGCCGTTATGTCCAGCAGGCTGATGACGCTGTCATTCACTGCACCCGGTTCGTAGTGCGGCGGCTGCGGGAAATTCTTCGGCCAGTGAATGATCATCGGCACATGCAGGCCGGTGTCCCAGCACCAGTGAATACCTCTGGCTTCAAGCCGGCCGTTGTCGCCGAAGAACATCACGATCGTATCGTCGGCCACGCCATCTTTTTTCAGCTGATCAAGAATCCAGCCGATGCGGACATCCATGCCTGAGACTGAATTCAGATATCGAGCCCACTCTTCGCGAACCAGCGGATGATCCGGGTAGTACGGCGGTGGTGTGACGTTTTCCGGTGTGGCGATTTTTTCGTGCCACTCCTCCCCGACCCATTTGACTCTTGGTTTTTCGAAGGTCCTGCGGTCGTAAATGTCGTATTCGATTTCCGGTGTATTGATCTGAGCGAAGAATGGTTGATTGTCCTTCAGCCCGCTCCATTCCTTGGTGTCGTACACGGGGCCTTCGTTGACGAAGTTCAGGTCCAGCTTGCCAGTGCCCACCGTCCTGTCACCGATCTTCACAATATTGGCCGTTCGATACCCCACGTCCTTCAGGCGATGAGTGATCGGACGAACGCCTTCCGGTAGTCGGTAGTCGTCATCGCGGTGCGACCGCATGTGATGCATGTCGGTCGTCGTCTGATACATCCCCGTCATGAATGCAGATCGACTGGGGGCACAGACGGGTGATGTCGAAAAAACGCGAGTGAAACGAACACCATCCGCGGACAGAGCATCCAGATTCGGTGTGCTGACGTTCTTCGCTCCGTAACAACCCAGATCAAGCTTCAGGTTTTCACCGACGATCCACAGGATGTTCGGTCTGCGTTCTTCTGAGAACGACGACTGGCTGCTGCAACACAGGCAGGACAGAGTCAGAACAATCGCAGATATGAGTCGTCGATGCACCGGGCTTCTCCGAAGAGCGGAATCAGGCAGCAAAACACAGGAGCAACTAAGTCCCACGAAAAGAGGCCTCAATCAAAGCCTGACTTTTACCGGAAACCAGGTCGGAAGGGTATCGTCCGTTCAGCGAGTTGCTGACGGCGTGCCGCTTCACCGGCCCGTGCTCACGTGGTGAAAGCTGGTACAGCGCCCTGCCGTGACGGCAGTCGAGAACGCGGGCGTTGCCCACGCGGTTAAACGAACGGTCGACGACGTTAGATGGGGATTTGTTAAACCGCGTGCCCAGCGGGCCGCGCTTTAGCGGTGGAGGGTGGCGCAGTAATGACGGCAGGTGAGAGCGCGGGGCAACGCCCACGCGGTTAAACGGACGGCTCCACAGGCCCGAGCAGGACTGCGCACAAAACCACGTCGTGCAAGCGCCAGTCTCTATTTGGCGTCTGTGTCTCCGCTTTGCTTTTTGATCTTAGCAATTTGCTTCTGTAGTTGCTCGATCTGCTGCCGCAGGACTTGCAGTGACTGTTCGTCGTCGTCTGACGATTCGCTGGCTTCTGCTGCACGAGAGTTCTGCCTTTCAACCACGCCATGGATCAGCTTGAGTAACTGCTGTCTCTGCTGGGGCCCGTCCGTATCGTCCAGGCGAATGCCCGGACCGAAACTCCGCAACAATACGCGTGGCGATGTCGTGCCACCGGTGATGTCTTCAATCTGCGAAAGGATACTGGTGATTCCGTCCCCGTGTGAATCTGCGTCGTGTTGTTGAAGAATCGCAAGTGACGCCAGCACGTCTCTCAGTTCCTCGCCTGTCAGCTTCTCTGGAGTGACGGCGACGGAAATTCGATCTCCATCACGCAGCAGTTCGATCGTGATTTCATTGCCTTCCGAGGCAGTGACGACCTTGATCAGGTCCTGAACGACATTCAGTTTCTGTTCTCCGACCGCCAGCAGGATGTCGTCCTGTTGGATTCCAGCTGTGGCCGCCGGCAGCCCCTCAGAAACATGGCTGGCCAGGAGTCCGCTGTCTGAGAGTTTGAGATGCCGTCGTAGAAGATTGTCCGCCGGTTCGCACATGACGCCAATCAGATAACGCGGTTCGACATCATCAGCGTGAGCCTGGCCGTGCAGGTGTGGGATGTCGTTTAGGTTGATCTTGAACCCATCTGAAAGGGATTCACTGAGGTCATATTCCTGACGTTTGCCATCCGGCCCCGTGATCACGATCCGACCTTTGACGGAAGTTTTGGGGGGAGAGTCATCTTTCTTCTCCGACGATGACTGAATGATAACTTCCACGGACCGAGTTGTGTTTGAGGTTTCTTTGTTGGATTCCTCATCCGCGAACGCGACAAACGGTATCGTCATACCGGCAAACAGCAGAACTGACATAGTTGTTGGCTTCATTGGACGGTCCCCTTTCATTCAAAAGGCAGCTATTGTAATCGAGGAGCAATGGGAGTTTCTTCAAATGGAATCATAATCGTGCGTCCGTCATCCAATCGCAATTGAATCCACTGAATCCTGCTACCGGGACTGTCAAGCACCTGGGCATCGTCTCGCAACGACTGTCTCACCTGTTGCAGATACCGTTCAAATTCCGACACGAATCTGGTCGTGTCGTCGTAAACGGGCAAGTCCCGCGACGTCTCACCGTCAGCCTCCAGCCGCATGTGATAATCCGGCTGTGCCGCAACCAACGATGCCGACACACCGCCTTCGCCGGACTCCGACGTCTGATTCGACGGAGACGCCACGGCGTTGGCATGCTGTGGATCAACACCTGACGACATCTCACGCGAAATCAGCACGCCGCCCAGAAAGGCAACGCAGACAGACAACGTTACCGACATCAGCGGGTGATGAAACCAGTGCGGCTTTTCTTTCTTCTGCAGCAACTGAGGAACAGGTGAGACGGCATGTTCGTGGGTCACCGAGTGTGCGATGCCGCTGGCAACCAACTGATCTTCCATAAACGAGCATGCCAGCACCTTCCAGCCGTCAGGTTGGGTATCCAGTTGCTGTATCAGGTCTGCTCGCTGTGCGGCAGAAATCTCGCCATCCACGCAGCGTTGAAGTAGTAGTTCGTTGTGATCTGTCATGTTGTACTAAACCTCCGCCACAAATCCGGCCAGCAGCCGTCGAAGATTCTTTCTGGCTTTCATTAATCGATACTCGACGGTGTCTTCCTTAACGCCAAGGTGCTCAGACAGTTGCCGGTACGTCCAGCCCTCCGCATATTTCAGCATCAGAATCTGCCGATCCAGTTCATTTAGTGCCTCCAGGGCGGCCTGAACCTGTTCTTTTTTTTCTGCTGCAAGAACGCTTTCCGTGGGGCTAAGTGAACTGGTCCCCATCGTTCCAGTGCCGGCTTGTGATTGCAGCCTGTCCTCAAACCGGCGACGACGACCTCGTGTGCGGCGATACATCAGGACCTGCTTGACCGCCACCTGGTACAGCCACGCCCCCACGCGATTGAGTTCCCCCAGTGTGTCCCGCTGACGAACCAGTGCCAGGGCGATATTCTGCATGATGTCTTCGACCGCCTCCGGTTCGCTGATTCGACTGCGCACGACGGTCCTCAGCCAGCTTTCGTTTTCCAGATAGAGGACTTGCGGGGTCATAAATTGTGGAGGCACTGACGACAGGGACGACGCGGGCCGGTTGATAATCAGCCAGCAGCCGGACGCCAGGTACTCCAGTTGCCTCTGCGTACTTCTTCCGGAAAGGAAAATGCAGAGTCGAACGTCCTGCGGAACTATCCGGACGTCTGGTCGCCGGTTTGAGCAGGCTTGACGCTGTCGGCCGAACTGTTTTCCGTGGCGGACTCTTCCGTTTTACCGGGCTTTGGAGCCGGCGAATCCTTAATGATGGTCTCTGTTCTGGCGGACAGGTCGCGCACGCGGAGTCGGCGAAAGAGAGTCTCCGAGCCTTCGCATTGAATGGCGATGTAGCCTTTTGCCGGATCACATCCCGCGACCTCTGCGGCATTCTTGCCGTTGATCTGCACTGACAGACGACCACTCTGACTGACGATACGGCAGGTGTTCCATTTTCCGACCTCATGCGCCAGGCTGGCGACGTCGCTGGAAGTTCCCTTCGCTCCGTCGCTGGGAAAAACGGAACCCGCTTTTGGCTGATGCAGTTGAACCTGCATGGAAACCGGCCACAGTCGCATCTCGTCCTGTGTGTAAACCAGGACTCCGCTATTGCCGTTCGGATCAGAAGTGTATTTCCATTCCAGCGTCAGTTCGAAATCCGAAAACTTCTTTTTCGTGTATAAAAAGCCCTTCGGTTCTCCGACGCATTTCAGGTATTTTTCATTTTCAACTTCGACAATCTTCCAGACATCTCCGAGCGCCACGTTTTCCTTGGAAGAAAACTGCCGCCATGTGTGTTCGATTGATTTTGCCAGCAGATCTTCCGCTGCGGGTTTTCCTTTATCCTGCTGGACATCAGACGTTGACGCGGCGTCATCCGCAGTGGAATCCAGTGGAGCCGAAGGCGTCTGCCTGGATTCCTGGCCCCACCCGGGTGTAGGTGTTACCAGCAAAATCGCGCCGGCAAGCCAAATTACGGCGATCGTCTGTACGCGCAATATTCCTGAAGTCTTATAAAGTGGCAGTGTTGACATACGGTCTGGTTCAGCCTTGTCGACGACAATGTGCGGTCTGTGTTCGGAAAAAATTAGAAATCGCCTGGGAACGAACGGACCGAAAGAAGACAAGGAATGCCGTTTCCGCCTTCAGAATCGCCGAAAGTGATTCTACGAACAATCGTCCGGCGTTCAAACATTCTTGCTCCACAGTCAGAAATGAACCGAAATCCGCGATCGGATTGCAGATGAGGCCACATGTCGAGGTATCCTGACCCAGTTGTCATTCTGCGGCAAAATGATCTGCGGACCACACTCAATTCGCAGGATCTGCGCCGTGCCCCGTCCATTCTGATGGCATTTGGACTGTTGTACGACTCTATAGTGATTAGCATGGACGGGAAGGTGGCCCATTTGATAGCCTCCTGTCGAAATTAAGTCTTACTCAGAATGAGTTGTTGTCGGCACGACCGTGCCATAACAATCTTCAATACACTTCGGCATGGAGGCCGCGATGGGGTTGAAGCGAGCAAAAGGCCAGTTTGGCACGGAAACGTCCACGGATGAAGCAGCACTGCTGACTCAAATCCGCTGGTTGATTCGACGGGACATGGACGAAGTACTGGCCATTGAACGGTCCAGCTTCGAGTTTCCATGGACCGAAGAAGAATTTCTGTGCTGTCTGCGCCAACGAAACTGCATTGGTACTGTCGCGGAACTGGACCATGAAATCGTCGGTTTCATGATCTATGAACTCCATCAGTCCATGCTGCGGATTCTCAACTTTGCCGTGGCACCGAATCGTCGTCGACAGGGTGTCGGTGGTCAGATGGTGCAACGGCTTGTTGACAAACTGTCTCAGCAGCGGCGTCGCGAAATTGTGCTGGAGGTTCGTGAAACGAACCTTGATGCTCAGCTATTCTTCGCCGACAGCAACTTCCGAGCACTGTCTGTTCTGAGAAATCATTACGACGATACACTGGAAGACGCGTACTACATGCGGTACTCGTTGCGAAGTAACGAAGCTTTTGCACCGAATAATCGCCTGGCGGATTACGACGCAGCCTGACCGCTATTTATTCTTCTTACGGTTGAGCCAGTATGCCGGCCACTGAATCAGCTTTGATTCGTGTCGAGGCCATTTCCATGCCGGCCAGTGTGGTGCGGCTGCCTGCACTTCGCCGTAGAACTGTTGCAGTGTGGTACTCATCGCAGTGAAGACTTCGGTGTGTTCCGCGGAAACGTCAGTGGTTTCCGCGATGTCTGATCGTAGGTTGTACAGACGCAGATTCGTCAAGCCGGCGGTCTTAATCAGTTGCATTTCGTTTGCCGGAATACCGCCGCTCGGCGTCGGATCCGGAGTGTCCAGGCTGGCGACCAACTTCCAGTCACCGTCGCGAATTGCCACTTTCGCGTCAGCTCTGGCCCGATTGAACTGCCAATACAACGGCCGCTCGCGCGATAGTGTTTTTCCATTGAGTGACGGCAGAATGCTGATGCCGTCCAGGACGCGGTCGGTCGGCGACGCTATGCCCGCCAGGTCACACAGTGTTGGCAGGACATCGACACCCGATATCGGTTCTGCACTGGTGGTGCCTTCTTTCGTGTGGCCGGGCCAGCGAATGATTCCCGGCACCCGAATTCCACCATCGTAGATGGTTCCCTTTTTGTCACGCAGCGGTGCGGCCGAACCGTGCGGATGCATGCCGGTGATGGCGGGACCATTGTCGCTGGTGAAAAATACGAAGGTGTTCTGGACGAGTTTCAGCTCATTCAGACAATCCAGCAATGCACCAACCCCGGCATCCAGTTGGCTGATGTTGCCGTGATGTGCGGCATAACCGGGGTCGTCCGACGGGTACAGGTCGGTGAACTGCTTCGCGGAAGCAATCGGTTCGTGCGGTTCATGGAAACAGGCAAACAGGAAGAACGGTTTGCCTGTGTCTCGTCCCGAACGCAGCCATGCCTGGCCCTCTGCGGCGACCAACTGTGCAGAATAACCCTGCATCGGCCCGACCGGCGTACCATTACGAACGAAATTGTTCGGGTTGCGGTGGCTGGGCAGGGCGTTGTTCTGTGTGGAAAACCAGTGATTGAACCCATGATCAACAGGCTGAGGCTGCGTTGGCAGATTGAAGTCACCGTTGAGATGCCACTTGCCGACGTGGCACGTGTCGTATCCGGAATTCCTCAGCAGGGTGGCGATTGTGATCTCGGTTCGCATCACATGCATGGGCGAATACATCGGAATCCAGTTGTAGATGCCGACTCGAAATGGCGTTCGTCCTGTCATCATCCCGGCTCTGGACGGCGAACAGTTCGGGTGGGCAGAGTAGCAATCCGTCAATCGGAGGCTGTCAGCGGCGAACGCGTCGATGCGAGGAGTCTGTAAATCAGTGCCTCCGTAGCAGCCAAGGTCGCCGTATCCCAGGTCGTCTGCGAGGATGATCAGGACATTCGGACGATCACTTCCGTCAGTGTCTCCGCACGCTTCGTGAGCTGTTCGCAGAATGGTCAGGCAAACGGCGACTGCAGCTGCCAGTTGAAGAATTCTCATGCCTGCTCTCCGAAAATAGACTGCATCCGTCGAGTGTCGCCATCTGCGTGCTCAAGCCGACGGCAAACATGCTGCCAGGTTGTGGCCACTCATCCCGTGGATTTACGGGTGACAAATCACTACGCTCCGCAGTCTGCCACAGACTGCTGTGGATTGCCACCACCTAAAGAAGTCCGGACATGCACTGCCTAAGCAATCTCGATGTCGATCGCTCTACCTTTGTCACGCACCTGGAATGTGGACTGGAGGGTGATCGATACGAATCCGACCGGATTCATCGAC
>JAPYTO010000003.1 GCA_029941865.1 Fuerstiella sp.
CATACCTCGCGAAAGTCCTGTTCGGCAAATGACTTAGCGTGCAATCCCCCTGTCGGTTTTGGCCCAGGGCAGAAACTCATCCGTGTGCCGCAACTGGCTCTGCTTTTCCCAGATCACGACACTCACCTCCTGCATGACATCATCGATCGGATCGACGAGGGCAGAATCATGCGTGAGTAGGCCCGTAGAGCACGGTTGTGGCGGACAAACAGCTGCAGTAACTGGCTGCCTTTTTCATGACTGTTGAGTTCCATGGCCGATATATCCACCTCTGTTCTCTATTCTGCCAGCTTCCCGAACAGAATAACAGCCAAGTAGGCCAGGACCCGTCCTGGCGCGTCAATGTTGCCAAGCCAGGTCCTGGTGCGTCAATGTTGCCAAGCCAGGTCCTGGTGCGTTCGTCATGTCAGGACAGGTCCTGACCTACGTTTCTTTATTCATCACCGAGGCCGTCATCGACTTCATCAAAACCGTCATCTGCAATCTCTCCGCCAGATTCCAGTTCGAGTTTGATATCGTTCGCTCCATCAGTGACTGTGACTTCGATCGCCCCGGCGCGATTGTATTTCGCGGGAATCGTTTCCTTGACCGCCGGGCCTTCGTCAGGGATGTCTTCCGTTGAAACAGTGACGTCATGCTTGCCAACGAGCGCGCCGGCACGATCTTCAGTATATTGCAGTTCAAAGCGTCCCTCTGCGTCAGTCTTCATTTCTGAGGGACGGCCCGGGCCCTGCGGAGTGAAGACGACAAAAGCGTTTGGCACAGGCTGACCGTCCATGGTGACTATCCCGACCACCGTGCAGAGCTCGGGACCGTCCGATCCACAGCCCGCCGTGGACAGGATTACGGCAGGAAAAAGCATAAGAGTGATGTACTGAATCGCGTGTCTCACGACGGAACCTCAATTTCTTTCTGATGTTGGAAAAGCTGCGCCAGGTAAAATGCGACCACTTTGTCCCGAGCCAATGCCTCGAGCATGTATGCAATCTTCACTCTCCCGCCAGCGAGAGAGCCGCGACTTTCATTTTCCCTGGACACAACGTTATTAAGACGAAAACATACGGCATTAGAAGAGGAGCTGCCGCAAGCCATGGTCACTGAAGAAACGAACGGATTAGAATTCTCCGATCACGTTGCCATCATCACGACCAATCAGGTACTCGTAAACGCTGTTGACCACCGGATTGTTGCGAGCCCTGTCCGGCTTTTGATCGATGTTCTCGCTGAGAAAACGAACACTGCCATCGCCAAGCAACACCTGAACACCGCCCACATGCAGGCTGGACAATCCGATGCGACTCGTATTCTGATGTGTAGAATTGCTCTGGTTGGTTGAGTTGATGAGTCCTTTGCCGGAAAACACCAGACCATGGATGCGGCGTGCATTAGCTTGAATCAAGTGGTATACAGCCCAAAGTGTCGACGCCTCAGGGTAGATGTTTCCGAGTTTGTAGGCACGCTCGCCAATGACGATTGTGTTGCTTGTTCCATCAGTGTAATCCCGGATTTTCGTCTTCGAGTTGTGGTCGAAAGTACCGTTGTACTTAGTGTTGTTTAGCGCGGTCCCGCCGGACGTGAAGGCACCAACGTAGTTGGACAATGCAGTACCCCTGGCCTGCCAAAGGATGGGACCAGTGCGGCCTCGCATCGGACGGCGAGCGTTCATCTCCGGACCGACGTCCGAGGGACATCGCCAGCCGGGTTGCGGAGTCCGCATCAGTGCAAGTTTCACGGGATCAGTGAACGCATATGCCAGGTCACCCTGGGGATCGAGTTCGTTGTAGATGTTTGCCGCGTCAATATAGGGCATCAATGCGATCGTCCAGCCGTAGGCTGACCTTGCCCTGGACGCTCCGTCGGGTAAAACCCGAACCCATCCCGGTGGAAACTGCCCGGCGACGTCATGGTAATTGTGCATCGCCAGACCCAACTGCTTCAGGTTGTTTTTGCACTGAGTACGGCGAGCCGCCTCACGTGCCTGCTGAACAGCTGGCAACAGCAGCGCGATCAGAATTGCGATGATGGCAATGACTACCAGCAATTCAATAAGTGTGAATGCGGATCGTCGGACAGAACGGCGTGAAGTCACGTTTCTACCTCCTGAAAATAGTTGAAATTAGAACTAAAAATGAGTTCCATCACTGACATATCCACGTCCGCCGCCGATTCTGCCGCCCAATTTTGAAAAAAGATCCCGTAGGTCAGAACCTGTCTGACGCTTCGGTTTTGTCAGGACAGGTCTGACCTACGGAAAAAGAACGGCAGAAACGCAAGCGAGTGAATTCCCGGGATAAACGTGACTCACTCGCTCGCTTGCGTTTCCTGCTGATAAACTGAGCAACTTGAAAAAATGCTCAGTGAGTAGGGTCATTCCCACTGGCCCAACATCGACACTAACTAACCGGAGATAACCACATGCGTCATTACCATTTCATTGTGATTGCGAGTTTCCTGATCGGCTCGACTGGCAGCGGGCTGACCGCCGCGGAGCCTGGCTTTGAGCGAATTTTTGACGGCGAGACATTGCAGGGCTGGTCGGGCGATCCAAAACTGTGGTCCGTGCAGGACAACGCGATCACGGGTGTGACGACGGACGAAGCACCACTGAAGTACAACAAGTTCCTGATCTGGGACGGCGAGGTCGAAAACTTTCATCTACGCGCGAAGGTGCGATTGATCGGCAACAGCAACTCGGGGATTCAATATCGCTCGAAGCATCTGAAGGACGAGGGCGAGTATGTGGTCGGCGGATATCAGTGCGATATTCATCCCAAGGCAGAAAACAACGGCATGCTGTACCACGAGCGGGGTCGCGGAATTGTGGCCAAGCACGGTCAGAAAGTGATCGTGGACAACGCAGGCGACAAGTGGATCACCGGAACGACCGGTCCGGTGCAGGAAATCAAACTGGAGGAATGGAACACGTTCGAAATCATTGCGACCGGCAACAAGCTGGTCCACAAACTCAATGGCAAGGTTTGCGCACAGATCATCGATCATCACGAAGACGGACGCTTGCTGAAGGGAATTGTCGCACTGCAGGTACACCGTGGCCCCGCGATGCGGGTGCAGGTGAAGGATGTCGAACTGAAGCATTTGCCCGCGGGCGGTATGTTGTCTCTGACCGACGCCCCGATACCAGCGGACGCCGAAAAAGTGCCCGGCCGTAAACCGCGTCCCCGCCCCAAAAAGAAATAAGCCGTAGGCGTAGACCAGGACCTGTCTTGGCGCGTCAATGTAGGTCAGGACCTGTCCTGACGCTTCGGTTTTGTCATGACAGGTCCTGACCTACGATTTGAAAAGCTTGCCATGAACGTTGTGTATCAAATTCTTTTTGCTGTATTGTCGTTCGGTTGCACGGCTGTGTTTGCACAGCCGCCGCTGGTGTTCAGCGAGACGTTCGACAACTTTGATCCCACTCGCTTCCGCACGACGATCCCGAACAAGAACACCGAGGTCCGCGACGGCGCACTTTGGACTCACGGCAAGAGTGGCGGGAAATATCCGCCAATGGTGTATCTGGATGTGGCCGGCAAGGATCTGGAGATTTCCTTTCGTTACCGCCATCTCCAGGACGGCGGCATGGTCTGGTTTTTCGTCGATGGTGATGACGGGTTTGGCAGCGTCGACCACATGCTGCGAGTGAAACTACTTCGCAACGGAGTCCAACTTCAGATCGATTCACACTCGCTGGATCCAAATCACCCCGATCGCCAGAACACCGGTCGTCCCGCGGACAAGGGCAGCGGTGCGTTTCGACTGAACAGGATGTTTCCCATTGAGCCGGTGGATCTTTCAGAAAACGATTGGCATGCGGTCAAGCTAACCTTTCAAGGTGACACAGTCACCATTTCCGTCGACGGCAAAGCGTGGCAGAAAACGTTGAAGCATTCCTGTTTCAACGCCACCAAGAGAAAGCTGTTGTGGATGCAAAACGGCGGCGAAAAAGGCATCGAGATCGATGACATCCACGTAAGTCAGGACCTTTCCTGACGCGCCCTCCAACATCGCCAGGACAGGTCCGGACCTACAAGAACTTGAAACCGGACGCGTAAAATTGACCATATCAGGAAGCCTCGTGATCGCTGGATTTCAAATCGCACACATGGAACTTATTCTAATTACGCTGTCTCTCTTCCTTTCGAGCCACGTTGTAGGCGAGGACCCGTCCCGGCGCCCCCCAACAGCGTCAGGACAGGTCCTGACCGACCTGACTGACGCGCCTCCCAATGTGCTGTTTATTGCGATCGACGATCTGAATGACTGGGTGGGCTGTCTGGACAGCCATCCTCAGGTGAAGACACCGAATATCGACGCGCTGGCAGCACGAGGAACTCTGTTTACCAACGCTCACTGTCAGGCGCCAATTTGCAATCCATCCCGCACGAGTGTGATGACCGGGCTGCGGCCCTCGACAACCGGAGTGTATGGCCTGGCTCCGTGGTTTCGGACGGTGGATGAATGGAAGGGTCTGGTGACTTTGCCCCAGCATTTTTCGAACGCGGGGTATCAGACCTATACGGTTGGAAATATTTACCACGGTCGAAATTGGAACAGCCAGGGCGTGAAAGAGTTTGATATCGTCGGAAAGACAGATCCTGGATTGAGGCCGAAAGAAAAACGGGTGACGACTCCTCGTGGTGGCGCAGGAATGGATTGGGCTGTTTATCCCTACAAAGAATCGGATCACAAAGACTGGAAGACAGCCAGCTGGGCGGTGGAGCAGTTAGATAAAGGCCCCAAAGGCCCGTTCTTCATGGCGGTGGGTTTTGCTCTGCCTCACGTGCCGTTGTTTGCAACGCAGAAGTGGTTCGATTTGTATCCAGAAGATGAAGTTATTTTACCTCGCATGCTTTTGGATGATCGCAGGGATACGCCCCGATTCAGTTGGTACCTCCATTGGAAGTTGCCAGAGCCACGTCAGAAGTTCCTGCTGCAGCAAGGCGAACAAATCAAGATTGTGCAGGCCTATCTGGCCAGTGTGAGTTTTGTCGACAGCCAGGTTGGGCGAGTACTCGACGCGCTGGAACGAAATGACCTGGCAGATGACACCATTGTCGTTCTTTGGTCCGATCACGGATATCACCTGGGTGAAAAGCAAATTACGGGAAAGAACACGCTCTGGGATCGCTCCGCACGGGTGCCCTTAATTTTCTCCGGACCTGGCGTAACGGCGGGGCAAAAGTCCGGCCGGCCGGCAGAGCTATTGGACATGTATCCCACGTTGAGTGGGTTGGAGATTCCGGATCATCTGGAAGGACTCAGCCTGGTTCCTCAATTGAACGACGCAAATGCGCCCAGAACGCGGCCCGCCATTACAACAGACAATCACGACAACCATGGTGTGCGTACAGAACGGTGGCGCTACATTCAATATGCAGATGGATCGGAGGAGCTCTACGACATGGTCAAAGATCCCAACGAATTCACCAACCTGGCGGGTGACTCACGATACTCTGCCGAGAAACTGGCTCTCAGAAAACAGCTTCCAAAAATCAACAGGAAACCGGTGCCCGGCAGCGCCAGGAGAATACTCATTTATGAAAATGGAGTCGCCAATTGGGAGGGGGAAGACATCGATCCTAACGAGGCAATTCCCGATTGATTGGGTAGCCAGGATGATTATGCATTGAGTCATGTAGGTCGGGACCTGTCCTGACGCTTCGGTTTTTCCATGTCAGGAGATGGCCTACCGATTAAGCAGTGTTGCCATGACAGGTCCTGACCTACGGAAACAAGAATCGTCGAGTCATTACGATCTGAAGATAGGAAACCTCTATGAAATTTGCTCGATCTACGCCGCTGATTGCCCTGCTGCTGATAGCCACGACGGACGTGTCTGCCTCTGCTGCTGAACAGCCCAATATCATCATCCTGTTTGCCGATGACCTCGGTTATGGGGAACTCAGCTGTCAGGGCAATCCCGAAATCCCCACGCCTCATATCGATATCATCGCGAAGAACGGCGTCCGTTTCACTGACGGCTATGTCGCTGGTCCCAATTGCAGTCCGTCCCGGGCGGGACTGCTGACCGGGCGAATTCCGACTCGGTTCGGATATGAATTCAATCCCACCGGACCGCTCAATGAACAACCGGGCTTCGGCCTGCCGGTAAAGGAAGTCACAATCGCCGAAACCTTGCAGAACTCCGGATACACGACCGGCCTGATCGGCAAATGGCATCAGGGTGGCACGGCCGACTATCACCCCTTTCGGCATGGCTTTGATGAGTTCTTCGGATTCCTGCATGAGGGCCATTATTTTGTGCCGCCTCCTTACAAAGGTGTCACGACCATGCTGCGTCGCAAGACGCTGCCCGCTGGATTCACGGGCTGTTGGGTCGGCAACAAGGGACTCATCTATACCAATCACATGGGCGGCAACGAGCCGGACTACGATGCCGACAATCCCATAACTCGCGGCGGTCAGCCCGTGGTCGAAACAGAATACCTGACCGATGCGCTCACCCGCGAAGCCGTCGACTTCATCGATCGTCACGACGACAAACCCTTCTTTCTGTATCTGGCCTACAACGCAGTTCACAGCCCGCTGCAGGGGGCCGATGCCTACATGCAAAAGTTCTCGCACATCGAAGACATTCACCGGCGGATCTTTGCCGCCATGTTGTCTAACCTGGATGACAGCGTCGGTGCGGTCATGAAGCAGTTGCGGGATTCAGGACTGGAAGAGAATACGATTGTCTTTTTCCTGAGCGACAATGGCGGCCCGACGCGCGAACTCACGTCCTCCAACCTGCCCCTTCGCGGAGGCAAAGGCACGCTGTACGAGGGCGGCGTGCGTATCCCGTTCATGGTGCAGTGGAAAGGAACAATTCCGCCCGGGCAGGTCTACCACAAGCCGGTCAGTTCGTTCGACATTTATGCCACCGCCGCAGCCAACAGTGAAGGCGTCACCGCACCGAAGCAGGTTGAGGGTGTCGATCTGGTTCCCTTCCTCACTGGAAAAGACGCGGGCACTCCGCACGAAACGCTCTTCTGGCGACAGGGTGGCAAGTGCGGCCTGCGTCACGGCGATTGGAAAGCGGTTCGCATGGGAGGCCGAAAGGCGACCGGAAAAGCGAGGTGGGAACTCTACGACCTCTCGAAGGATCTGTCCGAAGAAACGAATCTAGCGACTTCAAACCCCGAGCGTCTGGCCGAATTGGTGGCCATCTGGGACAAGATAAACGGCGAAATGAGTGAGCCGTTGTTTTAGATCCGTGGATTCGAACGCTGCGTGATCGTCTTGAGCAGCTGTAGGCCAGGATCTGCCCGGGCGCTTCGTTATTGTCAGGACAGATCCTGACCTAGGGAAACCAAATCGAATGAATGAAACACGAATGAAGAATCAAAGAGTAGCAGCTACGTGGGTGTTCGTACTGGTGGCGGGGATGATGTTAACGACGGCGAAAAATGTGATTGCCGCCGAGCATCCGCCAGCCGTCAAACCCAATATTGTCCTGTTTCTGGTGGACGACATGGGTTGGATGGACAGCACGCCGTACGGTTCGCAGTACTACGAGACTCCAAACATGAAACGACTGGAACGACAGTCGATGAAATTCACCGATGCGTATGCCGTGCCGTTGTGCTCACCAACTCGCGCGTCGATATTGAGTGGCCAGTATTCGTCTCGTCATCGTGTGACCTCTGCCAGCGGCCATCAGCCGGCGGCGCCGGTCGATGCTTCCCCGTATCCCGCGAAGGCGAAAGCCAACGAACAATTCATTTATGCCAGAAGCAAAAACTATCTTGATATCGACATCGTAACTTTCGCTGAATTGTTGCGCGATGCGGGTTACCGGACAGGACACTTTGGGAAATGGCACCTGGGCTTGAGCCAGCAGCACTGGCCCGAGCAACATGGATTTGAGGTCGCCTTCCACGCCGAACCGAGTCCGGGGCCCGGAAGTTATTTTTCACCTTACGGAGTCCACGACAGTGGTGAGCCCAGTGGGAAGCATCACGTCGGAACGATCACCGACGGTCCGGACGGCGAATACATCACCGACCGTCTGACGGATGAAGCCCTTCGATTCGTGGAAGAACATCAAGACGAACCGTTCTATCTCAACTTCTGGCACTTCGCCGTTCACGGGCCGTGGGGCCACAAGGAAGAACTGACGAAGCAGTTCGCCGACAAGTCAGATCCGCGGGGCCATCAACATAACCCAATCATGGCATCAATGCTTAAGAGCGTGGATGAAAGTCTCGGCCGCGTCATGGACAGGTTCGATGAACTCGGGCTGACCGACAACACGCTGTTCATCTTCTATTCGGACAATGGCGGCAACATGCACAGTAACGTGCCCGGTGGTCGAGGGATGGACGTCAAACAAGGCCACCCGAAATGGGACTTCGTGCAGGACTGGAAAAAATGGGCCAAAGATCAGCCGCCGACAAACAACGCGCCGCTGCGTGAAGGAAAAGGAAGAATTTACGAAGGCGGACAACGTGTTCCTCTGATGGTTCGCTGGCCGGGTCAGATTGAGCCTGGTTCCATCAGCGACTCCATCGTGGGTCCGATTGATCTTTATCCAACCATTCTGGAAGCCGCCGGCCTGGAGAAGCCGGCAGGACACGTCGTGGATGGTGAGTCAATCATTCCCATCCTGACACAAACCGGCGTGCTGCAACGTCAAGCCTGGTTCACCTGGTTTCCGCATTTGAATCCCGCCGTTTCGGTTCGACGAGGTGATTGGAAGTTGATTCGACGGTTTGAGCCACATCCCAAATATCCGGAAGTCCGCGAGCTCTACAACCTCAAAAAGGACATCGGCGAAACCCAAAACGTGGCCGCAAAAATGCCAGGCAAAGTGAAAGAGCTGGATGCATTGATCGACCAGTTCGTGCAGGACACGGGCGCGCTGTATCCGAAACCCAATCCTGACTTCAATGCTGTGGCGCCGAGTAAACCCGACGACGGTAATTCGGATCCGATCGCGGGCCTTGTCGCCAGAATGTGCAAAGTGGTTAAAACGGAAAAAGCAATCCGCATCATTGCAGAAGGACGTCTGCCCTTCCTGGGCACAGCCCAGGTAAGAATCAATGGCCCACTGACACTGAAACTTCGGGCTCGCAGCACGGCTGGTGGAACAGGGCGAGTTCACTGGAGAATACCGGGGCAGCAGACGTTCCCGGAGTCCGCACAAGTCGTCGCTTACGATCTCCCCGCCGGAACGACATGGCAGGACGTCCTGGTCCCATTGCCCATTGAAGGCAAAGCCAGCGTCATTCGGTTGTATCTGCCCGCCGAAAATACGGCCGTGGAAGTGCAATCGATCCAGTTCATGGACAAGAGAGGCCGTGAGAAATCATGGGACTTTGCCGGAGTGACACCGTAAGCGACGACTTGCCGCGGAACTGAAGTCCGGAGCCATGGGTGCCCTCGGCCTCAAGGTAAAGGCCCGCAGCAGCTGTGAACTGCCAGCGAAGCGAGGCGATCCGAAATGACGTAACCAGTGAGTTTGGGATCAGGATTCAAGAGATGAGAATCCGACGGGCAGTAACAGTCGGACTCGCCCCTTCGAGCCACCGCGAAGCCGGACTTATCTCGCGCGAGGTGCAGGAATTCGTTAACGCGTTCACCGAACTGCTCAACGTCTTCGATGGAGACGACGGTTCGCGTCACCTGTTCGCGCTAGCTATGGCTCCGGAATCGTCCGCGTTCGAGCCGCATCCCGAATCGCCGCTCGGTTGGCTGACGTCATAGGCACGCGTTCCCGGACCCAGGTTTCCGACGACGTAAGTGATTGAACAACCAACGTGACCTTTTTCTGTGGCGGATTTTTCATGCCGGTCAACAGCTCGACGAGGTCCTCTTCGAATCGTTTACGCCACAAAACTCCATAGGTCCGCCGGCTGAAAGCCACGATCTCGGCGGCCGAATTTCGTCCAGCGACACAAGTTTAAACCACTCCTCACCGAGCCTCACTTCCGGTTGGGATTCCCGCCACCGCACCGCTGTGAAGGGAGACGTCTTATCACCTGCCTGCTGCGGCGGTGCGTGGTGTGAGAGTTCGGCCGGGAAGTGAGCCTTCACAATTTCCCACGCGGCTGCTTCGGCCTTTTTACGGTCGCCGTCGTTCGATGTGATGGCGACCACCATTTTCTTTTCGGGGATGAACACCACCAGCGCGTACCACATCGTGTTCGACCCGTTGTGCCAGTACACCGTGTGCGGGATTTCCGTACTCGGCTCTTTCTTCACCCAGCCGCATGCGTATTGATCGATCACGGGTGCATGAAGCAGTTTGTAGGTCTCGGCGGAAAGAAGCTGGCCCGCACCAAGGTCGCCACTCAGGTGTTCGGTTGCGTAAGTACACAGATCGTTAAGAGTCATGTGAACGATACCGGCAGGGCCGATAATCGGTGTGTTGTCTGCATCGTCGGAAAGCCCAACTTTCAACCCAAGAACCGTACGGTGACCTCGCGGCTGTTCGAGCTTTTCGGCCGAGCTCTTCGGCGGTCCGAACCCCACGCCCATGAGCTTCAGCGGCTCAAACACTTCTCGCTTCACCAGATCTTCCCAGGTCGCTCCAGTCGCCTCTTCCGCCATCGCCCCTGCGATTGTGTAGCCAACATTCGAGTACGCAAACTTCTGTCCCGGCGGGTGTGCGGGTTTGTTCGCGACAACGTTCAGCACCTCTTCTCGACGCGCCTTTGTGCATTCGAGTCCGAGCGCAGGTCGTTTAAAATTTACCAGAACAGAGAAGTTCGCTGGCGCGCCTGCGGTGTGTGTCAGCAGTTGTATAAGAGTGACCGGCTTCCAGTCTTCGTGGATTGATTCGTCAGGAAAACACTTGCCGATCGAGTCTGACCATTGCATCCGGCCCGATTCGACCAGTCGCGCGATCATCGTGGCGGTGATCGACTTGGTGACCGACCCCAGGTGCCAGCGATCGCCGATCTCAAGCCACACGCCACTGCCTGTCTTCCGCTCCCCGTCGACCGCAGAATCCACGACTTTCCCGTCGACCATGACCATCCCGGCGAGGCCAACAAGTTTGTTTTCCTGACGAAGCCTGGTCGTCAACTCCGTGAGTGGGGCTTCGTTGTCGTTGCCTGCAGCTGCCTGACCATGGCTGGAATCCGGAAAACTGCCTGCCAGCGAAATCAACACGATCGCTACGCCGCACAGACGACTTCCGAATAACGGTCGCCGAAGCTTCCCTGACCCTTTGACGCTTTCTGAAATTCTGATCATGACGTACTCCCCATTGTCGTAGTCAAGCCACAGGTCCGCGTCGCCTGAGAATCTCAAACCCTGCGATCCTGATGGCGGTTATAAGGCCATCACAGTCTGCCAATACAAAACGATGCGTCCGCTCTAGAAATCCCGATACGGCAGTGAGCGGCAGAGTCGAAACAGCTGATCCAGGACTTCGTCAATGTCGTCTGTCTTGCGGACATTGCCCAACGCAATGATGACCAGGTCATCTTCCGGAATACGCATAATCCTGCTGAAGTACCCGTAATTTCCGCCGGTGTACGTCTGATAAACGCGGCCGTCCAGACCCGACTTCTTGACGATCCATCCGCACGCGTAGTATTCCCTGGCCGGCTGAAACAGCCTGGTCTTCTGCTCCGCGGAAAGAAGGCGGTCACCCGCCAGGACTCGGTCCCACCGCACCAGGTCGTTCGCGCTCGCATAGATCCCGCCGCTGCCGTACCCTGAACCATAATTTTGCCCGCTGTCGGTGCTCACAAAGGACGGCTCACTCGATCGGGAATCCAGTGACACCCGGCTGACGGATTCGGCCACTCTGGCTTCGTCCGGCGGTTGAGAGATCCGAGCGACGCCGGACTGCCTGAGCCCCAGCGGTTCGAACAATCTTTCCTGCATGAAGTCGGCATACTCTTCACCCGTGATTCGGACAATGAGTGCCGAAAGGATGCGGTATCCGACGTTTGAGTACAGGCGACGCTGGCCGGGCTGGAATTTGAGCGGGCACTCGCAGGCGAGTCGTACATAGTCGTTGACAGGTGTGGGCGCCCTGGACATGGCAACCCAGCGAGCACGTCCTGTCGCATCTTCGGGAATCCGAGGTAGCCCTGACGTGTGGGTCAACAAATGATAAATCGTGATCCCGCGGTACGCTTCTGCTTCAAATTCCGACAGGTAGCGGTGTACGGGATCGTCGACGCTGAAGTTGCCATCCGCCTCGAGGGTAAGGATCGCGGCGGACGTGAAAGACTGGGAGAGCGCGGCGATTCGAAATGGCGTATCCAGCGAGTTCGGGATTCGGGATGCAAGATGTGAAAATCCGAATGTGCCCTGATAGTCCGGTGCGCCGCCTCGAGCCACCATAACGACCCCGGAGAAGCCCGCGTTGACCTGCGCGAGGTGCAGGAATTCGTCGATGCGTTTCCTGAACTGCTCAGTATTGTCGATAGAGACGGCGGTATGTGCCACGCGTTCGCGCCGCGACTCCGCAGTCGTCCGCTCATGGGCCGCATTCCAAATCGCCCGTCGATTCGCATACGTCATGGGGACGTCTTCCCGGACCGACGTCTCCGACGATGTCAGTGACTGAACAACCAGCGTGACCGTGTCCTGCGGCGGATGCTTCATGCCGGTCAGCAGCTCGACGAGGTCCTCTTCGAATCGTTTGTGCCACCGGTTCCCATAGGTCCGCCTGCTGAAAGACACGATCTCGGAGGCAGGAATTTCGTCCAGCGACACAAGCTTAAACCATTCCTCACCGAGCTTAACTTCCGGTTGATATTCCTGCCATCGCACCGCGGCGAAGGGAGATCTAACCGGATATCCGTCACCTGTTATGAAATTGGGGTCCATGTTGATCATAGCGAACATGATCGACCCAAATCCCATCAACGCCATCACGCCAATAGCAAAGCTGGCCGCAAAACGACGTGGCGTCATACACGTTTTCTCTGACAGGGACACAACCGATGCCGTCAAATTGTCATGCGTGTCGGCGCTGGCCATTTCATCACTGAGACTTGTGAGCAGTGTCAACAACGCCGCGCGTCACGGTTCAAGCTTCGACCGTACGCCGTATTGAGTCGATAAATACACAAAATAAAACACCACAAATACCACGGCAACAGTTCCCAGGGCGTCGAGAGCATCCGACCAGTATTCATGTTGTTTCAACCATTCCACATGGGCAAAGAACGCCAGGATGGAAATAGAAAGCGGCAATAAATCCCACCAGAAAATATTCCGCATCAGCCAGATTTGATTCTCCTGATCGCTCAATGACTCCTTCACACACTGAAGCAGCGGATCACCAGGCTCACTGGGCTTCTGTTGGTGACGCCTTCGATAGATCAGTCTGAACCCGACATACCAAACAAGCACGGGCACTGTCAGATACCACGTCCACGGCAACGCATGCGCGGCGCCCATATAGAACCACAATGCCAGCAACAGAAGTACGAACCCAAATTCCGCGAAATCGCCCCAGATGATCTCAGCTCGGAAATTTCGTTGGGATCGCTGCACTTCTTTGAGTAGTAAGTTGGCATCAATCGTGACACGCGTCTGCGACGAATGCGCCTGCCATGCCTGCTGATAATTGTCAGGTCCATGTGATTTCCCATTCATCAGTACATTCAGAGCTTTCTTCGCTCTATTCAGCTTCACGCCAACGTTGCTTTCTGAGATGCCGAGTACTTCAGACATCTCCTGATAGCTCAGTTCGTCCAGATACAGCAGCACCAACGCCGCATCCGTTTTCGGCAACTGGTTGATTGCTGTGTAGAGCTGTTCAACGGTATCTCGATGCTGAGCCTGCACGGTACTGTCAATCCCCTCAGTGGACAGAGCTTGCACCTCCACCAATGGTTGTTGTCTTGACCGGCGAGGTCTGTCCTTTCTGTGCCAGTTCATCGCGGTGTGCAGAGCCACCCGATAAAACCAGGTCGCCGCGCTGGCCTTACCCTCAAATTTGGGCAAGGATTTCCAGGCCTGTAGCAGAATTTCCTGTGCCAGGTCCTGACATTCCTCACTGGTCAGTGTGTAAGCGCGCGCCACTTTCATGACTGAGGAGCCATGCTCGCCAAGCCAGTTCATGAATAGTGACTGTTGTTCTTCGTCACGCAATACAAAACCTCAGACGGGACGGCCCGCATACCGACGCGAGCTAACGTTCGGAATTTCCAATGAGCAGGAGCACTGTGCCCGATAGTGACAGGGGATGACTCTCATTCCAGACTTATTGGTAACTCCAACAAGCGTTTACTTACAAAAAACATATGCCGGAAACAACTTTCTGATGAGGAAGGTGAACAGATCTGTCCAATGGGCACGCCCACGGCGTTTGCCGTTTCTTAGTTCCACACCATATTTCGGCGTTGAGTTTATCCATTTTCCATTCCAGCGGCTTCCTATCAGAATTCATGAAGACACGTGCTTTGACCTGCTGCCGGGGCGTTCGACGTAACAGTCGCTGTTTTCCGCCATCGAATTTGCCTTTCGTAACTGCCACTCGTAGACTGACCCTGATGATCGGTTCGATAGGTTGGCAGTTCCTCAGATGTCGACGATCGTCGTGATTCCTTTCACAGTGGTGTAAGCCGACCGCCATCGGCGAATTCGACTGAACACTCAGGGCGGCGCGTAGTTGGCCAGCACGGTCAGGAATTCATTTATGGACCAGGCAATCATCGATCCCGGTGTGGGTAAATTCATTACCGCGATTCGTGAACGTGTGGCGAAGGTCGTGGTTGGCCAGGACGTCGTCGTCGAACGCACGCTGATCGCTCTATTCACAGGCGGACACCTGCTGCTGCAGGGAGCTCCGGGGCTGGCCAAGACGCTGTTGGTATCTGTTCTGTCAAAATCGGTTGACCTCGACTTCGCCCGCATTCAGTTCACAATCGATCTGCTGCCGTCGGATATTCTTGGTTCGGAAATCCTTGACCAGCGAACCGCCGAATTCAGAACGCGCAAAGGGCCGATCTTCACCAACCTGCTGCTGGCCGACGAAATCAATCGAGCGGCACCCAAAGTCCAGGGAGCGCTGCTGGAAGCGATGCAGGAACGCCGTGTCACCATCGGCGACGAAAACTATGTTCTGCCGGCCCCGTTTCTGGTCATTGCCACTCAGAATCCAGTTGAACAGTCCGGGACTTTTGAGCTGCCCGAAGCGCAGCTGGACCGTTTCATGCTCTGTCATCGCCTCGGCTATCCCGCGCATGCCGAGGAGCGGGAAGTGCTGAAACGAAACGCGGGACTGGGCATTCAGCGGCGCGATGGCGGTGCGTTTGTGGAAACAGAATTTGACGTACTGGACAAAGAACCGGTCGGCGGCGCAGAAGATCTGATCGCCGTTATGGAGGCCGTGCACAAGGTGCATGTCAGTGATACGTTTGTGGAGCATGTGATCAATCTGGTGAGCCTGACCCGCGATCACCCCCAGATTGAACTCGGTTGCAGCCCCCGTGCCGGGATCGCCATTGTCAAGGCGTCTCGCGCTCGAGCCATCATTCACGGCCGTGATTATTGTATCCCGGAGGACCTGTATGCTCTGGCCGAAGATGTAATTCTGCATCGCATTCGGCTGACATACGAGGCCGTTGCGGACGGGTACACCGGGCCGAAGGTACTGAATGCACTGTTGCAGCGTTTGGGCCGGGAGGCGTGATGAAACGTCTGTTAAGATCGTTGACCCACAACCCACAGGCGTGTCCATTATTCGCAGATTCCGCTTCCGCCGAACAGACCGCTCACGTCAGCGGCCTGCGGCCAAACACCTTGCTGTGATGACGATTGGTGCCATTTATGCAGGGCTACATTGAACAACTGGAGACGCTGGATGCCCGGCAGTTTGCCATTGCCGTCAAGCGGTTGGCGGACGCTCTGAGCTACGGCACAGATCGGTCACCGTTTCTGGGAAGTGGTGTCGAATATGTCCAGTCGCGGCAGTATCAGTTCGGTGACCCGGTGCGGTCAATGGACTGGAAGGTGACCGCGCGGACCGGCACACCTCACATCAAGGAGTTTGAGACTCCGAAACGCCTGCCCTGTTATCTGCTGATCGACACGTCCGCGTCGATGATGATGGGATCAGCGCAGCGATCGAAATACGAAACGGCGCTGCACCTGGCCGGCGGACTGGCTCTGGCGTGCCTTGAGCGTGTCAGTCCCGTCGGCGTACTCGGCGTCGGAGAAACCGATCTACACGTCCGGCCGACACTGGGCCGGGACCAGGTGCTGCAATGGCTGCTGAAACTGCGCCGCTTCCGGTTTGACGAGGGGACAACATTGTCCCGCCGGCTGCGTGAACTGCAGCCGGGGCTGTTGAACAGAACGCTGCTGCTGATCTTGAGCGATCTGCACGACCGACAGGCGGTGCCCCTGATTCGTCAATTGAATCAGCAGCACGAATGCGTGGTCGTGCAGTTGCGGGATCCGGCTGAGGACGGGCTTGCCGGAGGCGGCATTGTTCGCGGCGTGGAGGCAGAATCGTCCCGCGAGTTTGTGGCTCCGATCGGACAGAATCGATTGTCTCAGGAATCCGTCGAACGAGATCTGCGACGTGGCGGAGTCGATCATGTGCTGATTCGGACCGATCGTCCGTTTGCCCATCTGGTGCGGCACTTTTTTGCGTCCCGCGGCGTTTTTAATCGAGGTGCCCGATGAGCTCTAAGATCGGCACCCGGTCTGAACAGCCTGCCGTTGCCGCTCCACGAACAATTCCCATTCTGCGAACTGCGCTGCTGATACTGCTGTCGGTTGCAGCCGGGCAACGTACATGCCCCGGCGACCCTCAGACTGCTTCCGCTGACGAAACAACGGAGGCGCGTATCGAAGGAGACAGTCTGCTGGAAGTGACGGTGGGCATGTCCGGCGTTGTCACGCAGGTGATTCTGCCGGGTACGGAACTGACGGTCCGGGAAGTCAATCCGCGGACCACGGCGATCGCAGTCCGCATCGATGACGTCTACACGCACGGCGAAGGTTTTCGATACGATCTTACCTGGTTCGGGCTCGCCCCCGGCAATCACAATCTGTGCGATTACCTCGCCCGCAAGGACGGCACGTCGACGGACGAACTGCCGGGACTTTCCGTTACCGTCAATTCCATCCTGCTGCCGGATCAGGTTCGTCCGCATGCCCCCGATTCAGGACTGCTGTCTCGCATCGGCGGATATCGGATGATGCTGAAGCTGGCGGTCGTGGTCTGGATCCTTGGACTGCTGGCAATCATTTTTGCAGGCAGGGCTCGACAGCGGGGACTCGCTGTTGCAGCATCCGAGACGGTTCTGTCGCCCGTGGATCACATGCGCCGGCTGGTCGATCGCGCTTTGGAATCGGGTGAATTGAGTGTGGAGGACAAAGCGGATCTGGATGTCAGAATCCTCAGTTTCTGGTGCGAGCGGCGACAGCTGGACAATGTCCCGCCCGGGGACGCCCTTGCGGCATTGAAGAACGATGACGAGGCCGGGCCACTGCTGATCGGCATCGAACGTTGGTTTTACAGCCGCCATGCGCCCGATCGCGAAGAAATCATGTCTCTGCTGGCACCGCTGGCTAAACTGGCAGCCACAGCAAACGCGACCGCCCGGGAACGCGTGTCATGAACACCTTTGACCGACTGACTGACAGCGCGAAGGAACTGGGACTGGACTTTGCCGCTCCGTTCCCCGTGATTGCCGTTTGCCTGCTGCTGACAATGCTGTTTGTCGTCTGGATCTGGAAACGCAGAACGCGACGCGTGGCCGTACCGTACGATCACAGCAGCAAACCGGCCGGCCAGGGCTGGTGGATTTCGATTTCGGCGATGGAGACGCTGCTTCCATTGCTGGCCGGCATCGTGCTGTTGATTCTGTGCAATCCTCTGACGACCGGTACTCCCGTCGACCAACGGTCGATGACTAACATCCAGTTCTGCGTCGATTCCTCGGGCAGCATGAACGCCCGGTTCGGTGAAGGCAATCGCTACGACGCATCGATGGCCGCCATCAATGAGTTTCTGGACTATCGCGAAGGAGACGCCTTCGGCCTGACGTTTTTCGCGTCTTCCGTCGTGCACTGGTGTCCGCTCACGACTGACAGTTCGGCGTTCCAATGTGCGATTCCGTTCATGAAACCCAACCAGCAGCGCGCCATCGGCGGCGGAACTCGGATCGGCATGGCGCTGCAGGCGTGCCGCGAAGTGCTGAATTCCCGGGAAGCCGGCGACAAAATGATTGTGCTGGTGTCTGATGGGGTCAGTGCGGATCTGTATGGCGGGCGAGCCGAGAAGATTGCGAAGCGACTATCGGACGACAACATCGTGATTTACGCGATCCACATCGGCGGCGGCGACGCTCCCCCGGACATTCTGACCCTGACCACCATGACAGAGGGCGAGACGTTTCTGCCCGGCGACGTGGATGCACTGGATGGCGTCTTCCGTCGCATTGATCAGATGCGGCCGGCAAAGATTGAAGCGGTCGAGTCCGAAAAGATCGACAGTTTTGCCCCATGGTGCATGGCAGCACTGGTGCTGCTGGGCTTATGGACGCTGTCGCTGTTCGGGCTGAGGTATTCGCCATGGTAGAACTACCGTCGAACATCATCGTGTGGGCTTTCGCGGCGGCGACGGTCTTCGGACTGCTGACGGGCTCTGCTGAGTGGCTGCATTCCAGGCGGATCGCGCGGATCAGTGGTCTGGCTTTCGGGCCTGCCAGGAGACCGGCATTGTGGGCGCAGATGGTTCCTGTGCTGCGGACCATCGCCGTGGCCTGCCTTGCCGGTGCACTGACGATTCTGATGCTGTTGGTGCCGATGTCGCATCGTCGGCAGGGCGATGTGGTGACGTTTGAAAAGCTGAAGCACGTGGTGCTGGTACTGGACGTGTCCCCCAGCATGCGTCTGAAGGATGCCGGTCCGGACGGCAATATCAGTCGGCTGCGGCGGGCCCGGGAAGTCATGGATTCTTACTTCCAGCGAGTGCCCATGAATGAATTTCGGGTGTCCGTGATCGCCGTCTATACCGATGCGTTTCCTGTTGTCGAAGATACCAGCGACATCGGTGTGGTTCGCAACATTCTGAACGACCTGCCGATGCATTTTGCCTTCGTGCCCGGCGAAACGGATTTGTTCTCCGGGATCAGGCAAGCGGCTGAACTCTGCCGCGGCAGGCGGCCTGGCAGTACCGCGGTCATCCTGGTTGCGGACGGTGACACAGTTCCGTCAACGGGTATGCCGCGGATGCCGGCGTCTGTGGCAGACGTGCTGGTCGTCGGTGTCGGCGACCCCAACAAAGGTTCCTTCATAAACGGACACAATTCTCGCCAGGACGTCTCCACGTTAAGGCAGATTTCCGCCCGACTGGGGGGCGTGTACCACAACGGCAATGAAAAACACCTCAGCACCGCTCTGATCGATCGTCTGACGGCCGGTATGGAAGGCGAATCTCGTTTTCAGCTGACCATTAGAGAAGCCGCGCTGCTGCTGGCTGGCGGCAGCATCGTGATTCTGTCGATAATACCCTTTGCCCTGCATTATCTCGGCACGGGATGGCAGCCCGGCATCCGTCAGACGGCGGAAACGGGCAAACATCCGGATTCCGACGGGCGAACGACAGCGGCGGAAACTGACGAGAATGCTGTCGAACATCTGCCGGCCGGAGTGTAGAATGCCGAATCAAAGGAGGCCTGAATATGCGTCGAGTACTTCTGATTGGCTGGGTGATGCTGCTGCCGCTGGGTGGGCTCTATCATCTGGTCGCGGGTCCTGAACATCAGGACATGGATAACATCGGCAAAGCTCTCGCAGAGGCGCGGGAGATGGTCGGTGCTGAAAAGTTCAGTGCGGCCGTGGCACAGTTTGAGGAAGCGCTCAAGGCGTTGCCTGTCGAATTGGTCGATGACTCGCGGAGTATTCGCCTTGAGATGGCTCAGGCAAAGATGAATGCCGCACGCCTGCCGGAATCCAACAGTGACCTGAAGACGCTGCTGGACGAAATGCTTGCGGACGAGAACCGCAGTGACGAAGGCAGCGATGTTCAGTTCGAACAGGCGGTTCGCGAATCGCTGGCGAATTCCCAGTTCTACATGACATGGCTGATGCGGCTGGAAGGCCTGTCCGTCACCGAATGGGAACCGGAAATCGAGTCAGCTCGTCAGAACTATCGTATGCTGGCGGAGAACGCCGAGCGTGCCGGCCAGTCAGAACGGGCGCAAAAGCAGCGTGAGAATCTTGAGGCCACCATCCGCCTCGCTCGACTGGACCTGACCGATCTGCAGGGGCTGCCCCTGCCGAATCAGTGAAAAGGTTGCGGAACAGGGCGCGGTCGCGTTCGACGGGCATCCGGACAAAAAAGTCAGGTCCAACCAAAGGATAATCGTGGTGCTACTGCCGGTCCGCCGGGAGACGGCGTCGGTTCGTAATCGGAGACCACGGACTTTGGGAGATTATCTGCCCCGCAGCTGGCGGTCCTTGCCGCTAAAGAACACTTCGTTGCCTGGTATCGGCCAGCCAGGAAGCTGTGCGGCGTTGAGTCGGCTACTGGCGCCGTTGAAAGTTGCAAAGCTCCGCGTCTTGTTGCTGTGCTGTCAGTCATCGGTGTCAGGACGACGCCTTTCCCGCGCAGGACGCGCTTTCACTGAGCCTTCTGTTTCTGAACTCCCATGAAGACATCTGCTGCCGTTGTGGTTCTGGTCTGTTGCGTACCTACATGTGTCGAAGCACAGGTGCAGCAGGCTGCGTCAGGGCCCCTTCCGGCATTGAGCCTCCGCGCTGTGATGCCGCCAGAGGTGGTGACAGGATCGTCGCCAGGCGAGGTAGTTGTCATGCCAGGTTCTGCTACGGCGCAGACTTCGGCGTCCGCTGCCACGCCAGCCAATCCGGATCGGACCAAGCAACGGCAGTCGGTCCTGGGCAAGCTGACGTTTGATCGGCGTCCGTCTTCTATTCTGAAAGCATGGTCCACGCCGCCAAAGTCAGAAGATGACGAAACGACTGCAGCCGCAGCTGACGAGGGCAGCCCCAGAGTGCCGGATGCTGCGACGCCGGACGATGAGAAGTCGGCAGACGCAGAAAAGCCGCTCACCGAAGAAGAACAGGCAGCCAAAGAAGCCGCCCAAAAGGCAGCAGACAAAAAGAAAGAAGACGCGGCCAGACTGAAGCAGGAAGTCGATGATCTCAAAGAGGGCGTCGAACGCTTCAAACGTAACGTCACCCTTGCCGAATGGGGGGCCGCCGCAGAATTCATCTCCACGCTTGAGGAAGCAGAACAGAAATCCGTCTATGCACAGCTACTTTCATCGCTTGTGGCGGGACCACCGGGGCAGCCAAAAACCCGCAACGGCCAGATCATCGGTGAACGCAATACCATTCGAGCCACCGATGTCATCGCACTCGCAGAAATGTGCCCCACAGAAAAACTGGAAGACAGTCACATTGGGCTGCTGGGCGGTCTTGCCAACTTCTGTCAGGTGGAAGGTCAGGCAGAATACATCTTTCTGGACACATTAACCGAACACGTCGGAGCTGCCGCCGAGGATCAGAAGATCACAAAACGAATTGCGGCCCGCATACTATTTGCCGCCAACCGCATCGAACAGTCGCAGGGCTTTCTGCCACGCCTTGAGGAAGCGACAAAGGAGCACGATACGGAAGCATTAGATGTGCTGTCCGATGTCTTTATGCGACTGCACGCCAAAGAGCGCGAAAAGACTCTGCTGGAACAATCATGGCGTGCCGCTCAGGCCCTGCTGGATTACGAAAAGACGGAGGATAACCTGCGTGAAAAAGCGCTGCGACGCTGTGTGCAGCTTGTGCCCATGATTCGGGAAGAGCTGGGTGACGAATGGCTGACCGACAGTTTCACCAGCGAACCGGAACGCGGCATGGAAATCCTCAACGCTATCGGCGGAACCTCCGCCAGGTCCATGAAGGAGCAGATGGGAAATCCGGACGCACGTGTGGCAACGCTCAAGCTGCAACAGACCGCCGTCGACGCTTTGCTGAAGACCGCACCGGAACGAGCCGACTCATGGCAGAAGACACTGCATCTGCTGGCTGCCAACTGGCTGCGTGAGGCGACCTACTCGGTCAAATATGATGCCAGCACACAACGAGGATCGTCCATGTCGCGAGACATGTACGGGAATTATTTCTGGTCGCAGAGCAGCCGTAGTTCTTCGCAGCGGTCCGGTATGCCCCAACCAATCCCGTCCGGAAAAGTGCTCGATGGACGCCCGGGCGAAGACTGGCTGAAGTTTCTGGATGCGGGCTATCGCTCAAGATTTTCGATTGAAACGGCTCGTCTGCATCTGCGAGTCAAAGAGGAAACTGAAGCGTTTCCTTATATCGAACAGCTGGCGGCAACCCACAAAGATGACGCGCGCGATCTGGTGCAGGAGTTTCTGAACGTGTGGGCAGAGAACCATGACCCCAATACGCAGACTCGACGCACCAGCATTTACATGTTCAGCTATGGTTTCAGCCAGCGGGCCAGCGGCATTCCACTCACTCGCAGCCGTCAGGTGCGGAATCTGGCGGAACTTGCAACATGGGCTGAACGTATCCGCCAACTGCCCATTGACGACATCGACGAACGCTGGATCTCTGCTGCCTTTACGCGCGTACACAGTTCGGCAGAAGTCTATCGTCTGGAGGACATGCAGAGGATTTTCGGCGCTGTCGAAAACATGGAACCGAAAACTCTGGCCGGAATGTTGCAGACGATGCGGGCCAATCTGGCCGGCATCTGGCGAAAGCCGCAAGTCCAGCAGCAGAATCAGACCAATCGCAAAAAGAAAGACATCGAAGCTGAGGTGGTGCTGGGCTACGAATCTGCCAACAAGCTGTGCCGCCAGGCTTTGACCGATCATCCGGACAGCTGGGAACTGCATCTTGTCGATGCTTCGCTGCAGCATGACAGGAATGACTATCGGGCACAGCTGAAGAATTCAGCGGGCTACGCTGAGCAACGAAAGACAGCACTCTCCGGTTTCCGGAATGCCGTGACGAAGTATGTGTCGACCGTTCCGGATCTGAAGGAGTCAGAATACAGTGTCCAGCCGTTTCAGTTCTGGTTCAATGCATCACTGGGCGCTCCTGATCTGGACCAGATTACTCAGGACAAACTACCGGTTCTGAACCAGATCCCGCTGATCCGGGAGGCCATCGAATCGCTGCCGAAAGAAACTCGCGAGCAGCATCGGGCGATGTTTGCCAACGATTTGTTCACGCGGATGAGTCGCGTGAATCCAGCTGTCAAGTTTCGCTATGTCCGCGAAGGCCTGGCCATCGTGGGCGATCACGAACAGGCGCGTGAGGCCCGCAAAGTCTACGACTATTACAAAGACCTGGTGACGGAGATCAAGCTGGAGGCCGTGCTTGATGGTTCGCCTGCGGTGGGGCATGAACAGCCGTTCGGTGTCTTTGTAAATCTGCGGCATACCAAGGCCATCGAACGCGAATCCGGTGGCTTTGCAAGATATCTTCAGAATCAGAACAGCGGCAGCAGGTACAGTTACAACTATGGTCGCCCCACAGAAAACTACCGGGACAAGTTCGAACAGACCGTCCGCGACGCCCTGGATGAACACTTTGAAGTTCTGTCCGTCACATTCCAGCCGGAGAACATAACGTCTCGGGCCACTGCCGAAGAAGGCTGGCGGACCACATCGTATGCCTACGTCCTGCTGCAGGCCCGTGGTCCCGAGATTGACCGAGTGGCTCCGTTGAAGCTGGATCTTGATTTCCTCGATACCACAGGATACGCCGTACTGCCCGTTGAATCGCAGGCGCTGTCGATCGACTGCGGCACGACCAGTCCGGACAGGCGACCGCTGCAGCAGCTGTCTGTTATTCAGACCCTGGACGAACGTCAGGCAGAGGATGACAGGCTGGTTCTGGAAGTGAAGGCGACGGGTCAGGGGCTGGTGCCGGAATTGGATCAGTTGCTCGATCTCAGTTTTGCTGATTTTGAAGTCGTGGAATCCGAAGACAACGGATTGTCCGTGTCCCGGTTCGATCCGGAAAGCAGTGCGCCGGTGGTGGTGTCTGACCGTCTGTGGACCATCACTCTGGCTGACAGGTCGGAAGCCGCAGCAGACGAACGTACGTTCATGTTTGCGTCGGCCCGCCTGCCGCTGCATGAAGAGGTCTGGCAGCGGTACGACGACGCGGATCTTGTTGAGGTCGAGCAGACCGTCGCGCTGCAGGAACATTACGATGAACCGGACCACACCCAGGCCATTGCGACAGCGGTCGGAATCGTTTTGTGCCTGATTGCCGTCCTGGCGTGGTGGTTGCTGCGAAAGCCAGCGGCGGCGCCCGTGACTGTACACAGATTTCAAATGCCCGCGTCTCCGACGGCATTCAACGTGCTTTCATTACTGAAAGACATCGAACGTAACAACGGCCTGTCGGCGGACGGCCGGACAGAACTGGCCACGTCCATCAACCGAATCGAACGCTACTACTTCGCGGATCACCGCGACGGAGCAGCTCCTGACCTGCAGGACATGGCCGAGTCCTGGGTTCGCAAAGCACGTTGACGATGGCCGGACTCGACGTTGGACGTTCAGCGTTCGGCATTCGCCCTGTTCAGCCTCAGTTGACCGCACGCCGCGTCGATGTCCACCCCTTCCGTTTCCGCGCCGTGACCCTGGATGGATCCCCTGTGCCAGTACGATCTTTCAGTTTTATCCGGATTCGCGCGCAAGACCGGGCCGGGTGGCCCGTAACTCCTGTGAATGCGGCGTGCAGCAATGTCTGGTGCGGGCCGCCGGCTGCCTGATGATCTACCGGAGCCCGCTCGGGCACGGCAAAGGGCAGGGACCCTTCCCGTCAGCGAAAACTCACAAGGAGATCCGGTCATGTTACGTTTCATTCCGCGCAGAAGTCGCTCCGTCAAAAAACCATCAGCTCGGCAAAAACGGGCTTCGTCAGCAGTGGCGTATTCCGACGAGCCGCTGGAGATTCGGCGAGTCCTGTCTGCTGTCACTGCCACCGTGGACGACATTGGTTCTCAGGCGATTACGTCTGTCAACAGCGACAACGGCACACAGCTGGAATCGTCGTACCATGCCGGGGCCGAAGCGAGAATCGTCAACGGTACTTCCACGAGCGACTACCGCGCCGTAGGAATCGTTAACAACGGATGCACGGGAACGTTGATCGCTGCGGACGTTGTGCTGACAGCCGCCCACTGTGTGGAGGGCGAACGCGGAGGATTCATCGGGGACACAGAAGGCACGTTTGAGGTAAATGGACAGACGTATGGAACGACAAAAATAACCGTCCATCCGAACTATGATCCCAACAACTTTGGAGCCGGCAATGATATTGCGATCATGAAGCTGGACCGTCCGGTGAACGGAGTCACGCCGGTTGAGATCAATCGAGTCGTACCGCAGATCGGACAGATATTGACACTCGTCGGTTTTGGCGAAACAGGAAGCAGCACGGGTGGCTCGAATGGAGACTTTGGCAACAAAACAGTGGGCCAGACGCCAATAGACAATGTAACGGCGACACATATTGAATGGAACTTTGACAACCACAGCGAAAGCAATACGGCGGCTGGTGATTCCGGTGGACCGGCATTCGTGGAATTGAACGGACAGCTGTACATCGCGGGCATCACGTCCGGAGGCGATGGTGATCCCCATCGACTCGGCGATCATTCGTTTGATACGCGAGTTGACACTTTGGCGACATGGATTGATCAGGTCGCGGGAACAACAGACGGTGGTGGTGGCACGGGAGATGGTGGGACCGGTGGTGGTGACACGGGAGGTGGTGGACAGTCTGACGGCGGCCTGGCGGGGACGTTCTCCAGCTCAACTGTTGTCGCAATTCGAGACGATCGGCCGGTCACAGTGACGTCGTCCGTTCAGGCAAACGGCATGTCCGGAAGCATCACTGACGTCAATGTCACGCTGGACATTGACCATACATGGAATGAAGACCTGACCGTTACCTTGATCAGCCCGTCCGGCACGCGTGTCGTGTTGTTCGACGCGATCGGCAGCGATAGTCATAACTTCAAAGGCACAACGCTGGATCAACAGGCGACCGTGCCGATTCGGGCCGCTGACGCTCCGTTCACCGGTACCTTTCGCCCGATGGGCGATCTTGCTCGATTCAACAACGAAGACCCAAATGGTACGTGGACGCTGGAAGTGCAGGATTCGTTTGACCTGGACGGAGGTCGAATCAACAGTTTCGCGGTATCTCTCACGACAGCCGGGAACGGAGGAAGTGAGGGCGGTGACACAGGAGGTGGTGGTGAGACGGGAGGTGGACTTGCCGAGCAGGCCATTGCGATCGACCAGCAGTATGATCTGGACACAACCGGCAACGACTTCGAGAACTGGGGAGGATCAGGTGAGAAATGGATGTTTGGAAACAGCGGCTGGGTCTTCATTCTGCCGGATGGTTCGCTGCATGAGTGGGACGGATCCAGCGGAGCGAATGGACGACTGATCGCGTCATTTTCACCGGATTATCACGCGACTCCGGAGCTGCTGTATCGCGCCTACGACAATTCCCTGGATCAGGGAGGATCGCAGGACGAAACGCCCGTGGATCTTGCAGCCAGCGCGGTGGAAATCGACCAGCAGTACAATCTGCGAACAACCGGAAATTTATGGGAAGACTGGGCCGGGCTGGGGGAAAAATGGCTCTACAGCAACGTCGGTTGGGTCTTCCTTACACCTGACGGATCGCTGTACCAGTTGAGTGGTAACAGCGACGGCTCGGACCGATTGATCTTCGCGTTCTCGACGGAATATCACGCCAACCCTGAACTGCTGTTCGACGCGTATGAAAACTCACTGCGACAGCAAAGGGCACAGGATGACACGGCCGACGTTTTTGCCTGTCTCGCGGAAGACAACGATGATTTGTGGACGGCTGTGTAACTCACACATTGCTGCCGAAACTCGCCTCGGCTTCGTTCCTCACCGACTGTATATCGGGAACGTGGCCGAGGTCTTTGACGGTCCGATCAGAACCAGGTGGAGACGAAAGCAGAATCATTCTGTCTGGTCCCTGACATCTGTCTTCCGCTGGTGTGCGGTCGTATGTTTGCTGACGGTGGAATCCTGACGATCCCGGAAGTTTCTTTGTATTTCGTGCGCAAGATATCGTGGTGGTTCCGGTAATCTGATTGTATGGCTGGAACAGACCCCACTGGCAGAACCCGTGCAAGCCTGCTTTTGCGGGTGCAGAATCCGGCAGATCGGGATTCCTGGAACGAATTCGTTTCGATCTATACGCCGCAGATCTATTTGTGGGCGATGCGTTTCGGATTACAGGATGCAGATGCGGAGGACGCGACTCAGGTCGTACTGATCAAACTGGTTCATTCGCTCCGCAAATTCGAATACGACCGGTCGAAAGGGGCCTTTCGCGGATGGCTTAGAACGGTATCTCAAAATGCTGTGCGTGACCTCTTCCGAAATCTGAATCGTGTGGAACATGGCCTGGGTGGTCTCTCTCGCTTCGATCAGCTGCATAATCTGGAAGCTCGCGATCCTCAGCAGGAACTGGAACGGATTCTTGAACACGAAGCCCGAAAGAACATCCTTGCAGAAGCGGAAGAATTCGTGCGGGCACGAGTCAAACCGGCGAACTGGAGGGCATGGAAGTTGACAGCGCGAAACGGTGTTTCCGCAGCCGATGCCGCAGCGGAACTTGGACTGAAGATTTCAGACGTCTATGTGGCCAGGACCCGCATCACAAAAATGCTGCGAGCGGCTGTCGAGAATCTACACATCGACGACACTGAAAGTGGGACGCGATGACAGATTGCCCACAACAGAACACGTTGCTTGAGTTTCTCAATGAAGAACTGTCGGAAGACAGTCTTGCTGGTATGGCGCAGCACCTGAACGAGTGCGCCGACTGCTGTCGACAGGTCGATCAGTTGAGTGAACAGCTGGACTTTTCCGATCCCATCAGTGCCGTGACTTCTCCCGATGAGGATCCTGCGATCGAACTGCAACAGACCAGCGAGCAGGCACGTAGAATCGCCGATCTGATCGGTCGATTGCAGTCACCGGATTATCTTTTCCTGGACGATGCATCTTCGTTGTCCACACGTCCTGATGCGTCAAGCCGTGTGCGGTTTCCCGGCGAACCGACGGACGACGCACCGCTGGGCACGCTGGGGCGTTATAACATTATCCAGAGCGTCGGCAGCGGCGCGACCGGTCATGTGTTCCGCGCGTGGGACTCGCAATTGCATCGCATCGTTGCCATCAAGGTGCTGCGTCAGGAACTTGCCACATTGGAGAGTGCTCGTCAGCGCTTTGCTCGCGAAGCAAACGCGGCGGCTCAGGTCACGGGTGAGAACATTGTTTCCATCCTGGAAGTCGGCAGTGACAACGACTTTCCGCCGTGGCTGGTGCTGGAATTCGTCGACGGCGGGTCGCTGAAGGATTCCATTCCCCGGCGAGAATCCATGGACCCGGTTACGGTGGCTCGCCAACTGTGCGAATTGCTTTCCGGACTCAGTGCAGCCCACGCACAGGGTGTCATCCACCGTGATGTGAAGCCGGGCAACATTCTGATTGACGACAGATCAGGTTCACTGAGACTGGCGGACTTCGGGATGGCCCGGCTGGCAGAAGTGCAAACCGCTGACCTGACTGCGGATGGAGTTATTGCCGGGACACCGGCCTATATGAGCCCCGAACAGGTCAGCAGTCCGTCGGACGTCGACGAACGCAGCGATGTCTATTCTGCCGGCGTGGTCATGTACGAACTGCTGACCGGCGAGCAGCCCTTTCGCGGAACTGTGCGGATGCTGCTGCATCGCGTTCTGCATGACGATCCCATCCCGCCACGCAAACGCGATCATCGAATTCCCCACGACCTGCAGAATATCTGCGTGATGTCCATGGCAAAGGATCCATCACGACGGTACCAGACAGCGAGCGAATTCCGTGAGGATCTGCTCTGCTTCCTCACAGACAAACCCGTTCTGGCGAGGCCGATCACATTGGCGGAGCGGGCGTCGCGCTGGTGTCTTCGCAATCCGGTCGTCGCTGGAATGTCCTTCGCCATCGTGCTGCTGATACTGTCAGGAGTCTACGGGTGGGCGTCGTTCACCACGTCGCTGACTACGAATAATCAGCAGCTGACGGATGCCGTCGATGCGCTAAATCGAACGAACGACGAGCTCGATATCGCCATTCGTCGGGCAGAAGCCGGTGAACGGACGGCCACTCAAAATGCGACCGTTGCGGAAGACCAGTTGAACGTGGCGTTTGACATGGTGCGTACGCTGGTATTTGAGGTTCAGAACGAGCTTGCGGATCAGCCCGGAACGGAACAGCTGCGGCAACGGCTGCTCACAAGAGCGTTGGACGGGCTGGATCGGGTCAGCGAATCGGCTGTGTCAACGCTGGCCACCCAGTCCAGCCGGGTGATGGCCGAAAATCGTCTGGCGGACGTATTGCAGGAACTCGGCCAGCTGGAAGCGGCTCAACAACATTTCGAACGAGCACTGGCGACGTCGCTGCAAATGCTGGAAGACAAAACGAACATCGTCTCCGCTCTGCAGGCACATGTACTCACGTGCTGGAACCTGGCCGTTCTGCATGCGCAGCGCGGTGACAGTACACAAGCGTTTGTGACTTACGAAGCGGGCATGACTTCGTGCCGCCGCTGGCTGGAAGCCTCGGCGGACGATGCCGATTGTCAGGTCAACATGCTGCTGGGCTCAGAAAGAATTGCACAGCTGCAGGTCGACAATGGAGATGCGGATGACGCCCTCTCCACTCTGACAGAATGCATCAGCCGTGCGACCGTTTTTCTGGCCGACCACCCACACGCACCGGACATTGTTCGGTCGCTGGCAACCGTGCAGCTGAAACTTGGCAGGGTGCTTGGGAGTCTCGATGACGCTGCGTCGGTCACAGCTCTGAGACGGTCGCGTCAATTGTTCTCGCAACTGGAATTGACCGACGATGTTGACGGCAGAAGCACTCAACTCAGCTACGTCACCTGCGGTCTGCTGCTGGCCCAGCAGCTTGGTGCTTCGAATCCTGCTGAAGCAGAAGAACTATGTCGCGACACCCTCAGGCAATGCCGGTCAGCGACATCGGGCGACGATGCGATGGGCCGCCTGCAGTCGATGGCACTGCTAAGACTTGGACAGATCCTCGTCGCACAGAAACGTTACACCGAGGCTCTGCCGAACCTGGACGCATCCCGCGAGCGATTCGCCATCGCGGCACGGGACGCTACGGCAATACCTGCGGACCGGATCGCCCTGGTCGATTGTCTGCTTGGACTCGCAACAGCAGAATTGGCATTGGACCATTCAACGCGGTCCACGCAGTTTCTGGATCAGGCGGAACGGCAGTTGGCCGATCGACCAGAGTTGGATCCGACCGCCGGAGCCGTTCAGCAACGCCACGAAATGCAGCGAAAACACATCGAAAGACTCAAAAGCATGTTTTTCGACAAAAACAATACGGACGCCCGGCCGTAACCACGTTTAATCAGAGTCCAGTCAACTGCAGTCGCCATTGATTCATGATCAATGCTCGGCGGAAACTGCCCCTTGATATTCGAGTGACGGCTCGAAGTGGAACGCGGTGCATTCCGCGCAGTGCCAGAAACGAAAGGCGATGCCTTGAAATTGATCGACCGCCTTCCGGAAATTCTTCATCGTCGCAGCCGCAGAATTTCAAATCTCAGGCAGCCACATTCCGCTGAGTGTCTCGACGTACGACTTAATCTGTCGGTGCTCGCGTTGGATAGTGGTGCTTTCTGCCTTGACGAACAATTCGACGACGAGCACCTGTCGACTGATCTCGACGAAGGATCAGAACCAGTCACCACCGATATTCAGTCGGACGTTTATTTCGATGACGAATGGACCTTTGAAGTTACTGACATCGTGTACATCGAAGACGCGTTTGCGGACGAATTGTTCGACGACAGTCTGTGGACCACAGATTTCCTGGCAGACGAAGACTTCTATTTCGTCGATGATTCGTCCGAACCATTCACCGACGACGTGTATTATGAATGGTATGACCTGAACGGTGAATACGCAGGAGATATCGCCTGGTCAGACGACTTTGCAAACAGTGATCAATGGTTCTGGGACGAGTACACGTACTGGGAATGGACGTACGAAGAGGAAACCGATGAACTGATTTGGTACGTGTACGACACCACGATTGTCGACGATTCGTTCGAAGGCTTTGACGACGGATCGTACTTCGCAGACTCAACGGCGGACGGCTGGTTTGAGGTGATTGTTGAGGATTCGGCCAGCTCATTGACGAGCATTGCCGACGCCAGCTTCGGAGAATCCACTGTGGCTGAAAGCGACGGCGCTGCAGACAGTCAGTCCACCGTCGACTCGTCGACAGCGGCGCTTGTTCCGGGCGTTCAACGCGTGAATCTTCTTGCCTCTCAATTCGCGACTGCAGTAATTCACGCCCGCTCCGCAACAGGGCACGTTCATGCCGAAGTGGGAATCGCTGATACTTCGGCACGATGGCAAAATGCCGGCAGCAGAATGGGGGTGGCCAGCAAGTCTCTGCCGGCAGGACGTACTCATCAGACGCAGGATTTCTTCGGTGATGCCGAGTCATTTCGGAACCAGAACGACACTCAACGCCGGGACGCACGTTCCGACGGGGACTTCGATGGTGCCGTGATCGACCGCACGGAATTGATCGGACGGCTGGATCAGCTGTTCAAAGAATTCTCTCATGCGAACGGCGTTGCCTCAGATTTCGATAAGATCGAATTGGCCGTAACGTATCCCGGTCAGCGCGGCGCACGACTGCTGGAGTTGTCGTCCGTCTCAGATGGTGACGCCCATTGCAACGGCAAATCCGCGAGAGTCTCTGGTACGATCTCGCTGCAGAATTCGCCAGAGCGACTTGGCAGCCACGAAGCCGTTGGTGCAATCGTGGCCGCTGGACTTGTAGGCGCGGCCATCCGTTCCGGATGGATGCTGCGGCGCCGTCGAGAATGCGACCTGCAGGTGACCGCAACGGGCCAGCAGAACTTCTAACCTCAGAATCGTCGCTTGGCCATCGCACGTGGCAAATGTTCCGATGTCGTTCCGGCGCCGTTCTGAAGGTTACCGGGACTGCTCGCAATCGACGCTGTCCATGACGAACGTTTGGTGGCACAGCTTTCGGCAGTCGCCAGCCACGTGGAATCGATCTCTTTTGGCAACTGGTCGACCATCGATCGGCTTGCACCCGCGTTTCCTGGCCGTCGCAAACAATCTACGGAGCAATCTTCATTGATCGTCCCTGACGAGACAGACATACTCCGAATATTCAGACATCGCTGCGGCTCCGTCCAGGGAATTGAAGTTCCCGGAGTCGAGGCGATTCTTGTGTAACCAATGCAATTTCAAAACACGTGCTCATCGCATGTCCATCGGGGCAGGGGCATTGCGTATGAACAGAAGGAATCGTCGATGAAATTTCCATTCACAGCAATCGTGTGGTTCGCCCTCTGCGCCGTCAGCGTGTCAGTGGCGGCACAGGAAAAGAATCCGTCCGGAGACCTCCTGACCCTGATGGACGTCTTCGAAATGGAGTTCGCCTCCGATCCGCAGATCTCACCGGACGATCGTCGCGTGGTCTACGTGCGCAATTCCATGGACATCATGAAAGACCGCAAGCGCTCGGCGCTGTGGATCGTTGATGCGGCAGGAATGGATCATCGAAAGCTGACCGACGGGACCACCAACGAATCGTCGCCGCGGTGGTCACCCGACGGATCGAAACTACTCTACGTTTCAAAGGAGGAAGGGACGACGCAGATCTTCCTGCGTTGGATGGACACCGGCCAGACCGCCAGACTCACTCAGTTGACCAGTTCTCCGACAGGTCTTCGCTGGTCGCCGGATGGTCAGTCGATCGCGTTTTCCATGCTCGTGAGGCAAAAGGCTCCCGAACTCGTCAAGCTGCCCCCAAAACCGGAAGGCGCCGAATGGGCGGACGCACCGATCCTGATCGAACGGCTTAAGTACCGGTCCGACGGCGACGGCGATCTACCGCAGGGCTTCCACCATCTGTTCGTATTACCGGCCGACGGCGGCACACCGCGACAACTGACAAGCGGTTCTTTCCATCACCGGGATACGCCGGTTTGGAGCCCGGACGGCAAGGCTCTGATGCTCTCCGGCAACCGCAACCCGGATTGGGAGCATGAGTACCACAACTCCGAGATTTACGAGGTCAGTGTCGACGACGGAACGATAACAGCGCTGACCTTCCGCAAAGGTCCGGACAACAGCCCGACGGTTTCTCCGGATGGAAACACCATCGCGTATTTGAGTTTCGACGATCGGGTGCAGACGTATCAGGTGACGCACCTGCACCTCATGAATCGTGACGGCAGCAACCGGCGTGTGTTGACGGGTGATCTGGATCGAGATGCCAGCAGCCCTGTCTGGGCGAAGGATGGTTCCGGCCTTTACTTTCAATACGATGACCACGGCAATACGAAGATCGCTTTCGTCGACCTGGACGGAAACGTGCGAGTGATCGCCGGCAGCCTGGGTGGAACGTCGTTGGGGCGACCTTACGGTGGCGGCTCGTTCAGTCTGGGGAAGAAACGGCTGGCGTTCACGCGAACTCGCCCGGACCATCCGGCAGAAGTCGCCATTGTCGAGACTGGTGGAGACGCCAGAGAAATCACCCACCTGAACCGAGACTTTTTGGATCACCGCAAAATCGGCCGCGTGCAGGAAATTCGGTACGTGTCTTCGTTCGACAAACGAGAAATCCAGGGCTGGGTCGTCACGCCGCCTGATTTCGATCCCGGCATGAAGTACCCACTAATCCTGGAGATCCATGGTGGGCCGATACATCACTACGGCGATCGGTTCACGGCAGAGATCCAGCTTTACGCGGCACAGGGTTACGTCGTCCTCTACGCCAACCCCAGAGGCAGCACGAGCTACGGAGGAGAGTTCGGAAACCTGCTGCACCACAACTATCCCGGCGAAGACTACGATGATCTCATTTCCGGCGTAGACGCTTTGATTGCTCGTGGGTTCATTGATGAAAAACGGTTGTACGTCACGGGCGGAAGCGCCGGCGGCATCATGACCGCATGGATCGTCGGCAAGACCGATCGCTTTCGGGCCGCGGTCGCCGCGAAGCCGGTCATCAACTGGTACAGCAAAGTTCTGATGGCTGACAATTACTACGCGTATCACAACTACCGCTACCCGGGATCACCGTGGGAAAACCCGGAAGCCTACATGAAGTTTTCGCCGATTTCCCTCGTGGGCAACGTCACCACCCCGACGATGATGCTGACAGGGACAGACGATTTGCGCACACCGCTTTCCGAATCAGAGCAATTCTACGGCGCGTTGAAGATGCGCAACATTGACACGGCTATGGTTCGTATTCCGGGGGCGTCACACCGCATGACGGCCCGCCCCAGCCAGTTGATCGCCAAGGTCGCCAACGTATTGGCCTGGTTTGAGAGGTATCCGTAGCTGGGGATGCTGGGCTGGTCGTTTTCTTTTGAAATCCATGAATGCCACGGGACTGTTTCAAACAAGTCCGATCGTTTCGCTGGGCCAGACCGTGACGATGTTGTGCAGAACGTGCTTGCACGCACCACTTCCAACAGGAAACAACAATGAGACAGCAGAGGCGATTTCAACAATGACGGACTGGGATGTCATCGTAATTGGTTCCGGGGCAGGGGGGCTGTGCGCGGCAGTTGCGCTGTCTAATCTCGGGAAACGAGTTTTGGTGCTTGAACAGCATTATCTGCCTGGAGGCTGGACTCACACCTTTGCGCTGGAAGGTCACAAATTCAGTCCCGGCGTTCACTACGTCGGGCAATTGGGCGAAGGCGGCCGTACTCGGGAAATCCTTGAAGGGCTGGGCGTTGGTGCGGACCTTGAATTCAACCAACTCAATCCCGACGGCTACGATCACATTGTCTTCGAAGACGAAACCTTCGACATTCCGCGCGGCCGTGACAATTTCATGCGTCGACTCGTGCAGCGGTTTCCCCACGAACGCCGGGGGATCGGGCATTACTTTCAGCTGATGCGAAAGGTTGATCGCGGACTTTCTCAGGCTGCGGACATTACCGGTATCGGGGACGTACTAAAGCTGCTGTTGACCGCTCCGGCAATCATCTTTCATGGCATGAAACCCGCTGCCACGATCATCGATCGTTATGTGACGGACGTCCGACTGAAGGCAATTCTGGAAGCCCGGTCCGGCGATCACGGCATGACGCCGACTCGAGTTCCCTTCGCGCTGCATGTGGCCATCGAGGCGCACTATTGGGACGGCGGGTGGTATCCCAGGGGCGGAGGAGGTGCGATTCCCAAAGCCTTTATTTCGCGATTGAAGCAGAATGGCGGCGAGATTCGCATGAGAACGAAAGTCGCGCAGATCATTCTGGAAGTCGACGATCAGCAGAAACGCTCCGTCGGGGTAAGACTGGAATCGGGAGAGGAATTGCGGGCCAAAACTGTGATTTCCAACGCGGACGCCTGGGTGACGTACAACAATCTTGTCGGTCAGAAAAACCTGTCAGAACGTCTGGCCGCCCGAGTTGAGCGGCTTGAACCATCCGTGAGTGCGCTAAGTCTGTTTATTGCCACCGACCTCGACATTGATGCTTTAGGACTCGATTCAGGCAACTACTGGATCATGCATGACACCGACGTGGCTGCAACCTATCGTCTTGCGGAAACGGATGACCTGACGGGTGACGGAGTTTTCCCGGGCGCTTTTCTTACGGTGACAACAAGAAAAGATCCCGGCAAGATCAAAGACGGGATCCACACGATCGAAGCCTTCACGTTTGTCTCTCACAAGCCATTCGCCAGGTGGGAAAACAGCGAAATGGAGAGCCGACCACAGGAATACGCTGACTTCAAAGAACGACTGAAGGACAGACTGCTGGCTTCGATTGAACGAGTGGTGCCTGGCATCCAAGACCATCTGGTGCTGTGCGAACTGGGAACTCCATTGACGAACACACATTATGTCAACGCGTATTGCGGCAACGTGTATGGGACGGCCAAGTCGAAGCAGCAAATTGGTCCGAAGTCGCTGCCTGTTCGAACAGAAATCAACGGGTTGTATCATTGTGGACAATCGACCGCGGCTCACGGGGTGCTCGGAGTGATGGTGACGGGAATTATGGCCGCATCAAAAATCACCGGGCTTCCGAGCAGTGAGATTCTGACATCTGCCGACGAGGGTGAGCTGAAGCTTCATTCTTGTGCAATTCCAACCATTCGGCAACCTGAAGAGGTCGCCCTTCACGCAGCTGAGTAGTCCACATGATGAACTCGTGTCGGAAAGGGGGTCAATCTGCGAACGTGTATGCTGCCGGGCGTGTCAGTGACCTGACCAGTCGCAAAACGTCAGCGAAATACTGTCTCTTTCAATTTGTTCACCCGAGCATCCCAAGTGTCTTCTTCGTACCCCGCAGCAACTCCGCAACCTGAGACTCATGTATTCCTGCTGAGGACTGCTGAGTTGCTGCACCGGTATGGCACTCCGTCATACCGTCTTGAAGGGGTGATGGGCAAGGTGGCCGATAGCCTGAACGTTCCCAGCGTCTTTCTGTATACGCCGACGGCCCTTGTGGTCGCTTTGGGCAGCGGCGCCCAGGAACGGACTTACCTGCGTCGAGTTGATTCCGGTGATATTGACATCAGCAAGGTGCTGGCATTTGATGCCGCGCTGGAAGACCTGGAATCTGGTCAGATTTCGATCAGCGAAGCAGCGGCAAGACTCGAATCTGCGGCCCACGCGCCGGCGGCGTTTAACCTGCCTGTTTCATTGCTGGCGGCGGCCATCGCGTGCGCCGGAGTGGCGGTCATCTTTGGTGGTAACATCTTCGACACATTAGTCGCCGGATTGTTCGGCTGCGTAATCGCGTACGTCACGACGCTCTACCAACGTTCCTTCGCGCAGCGTGGCTGGCTGGAACCGGTTCTTGGATTCACGGCGGCCATTGCCGCGGTCGTGATTGGACAATGGCTGCCGGTGAACGACAAGTTGGTGACCCTGGCCGCATTGATCCTGCCAATTCCTGGCCTCACGCTCACGATCGCTCTGACCGAACTGGCAACTGGTCACCTGTCTTCCGGAAGTGCCCGACTGGCGGGCGCAACGGTGACTCTGTTTACTCTGGTCGTGGGAGTCGCCATTGCATGGCGTTTGTCGAGCGTCTGGATCCAGCCAGTTCAACCGACGCTTGATGCTCTGCCCGGGTGGTGCCTGTGGATTGCAGTGACCCTGACACCGATCGCATTCGCCGTCGTCTTTAAGGCCCCCATGTCGCAGTGGCCGGCAATCATGCTGGTTGTCGTCAGTGGATTCGTGGCCGGCCGACTGTTCGGCACGCTGGCAGGAACGGAAGTGGGCGCGTTCGTGGGAGCACTGGTCGTTGGCTGCGGCAGCAATGTCTACGCCCGATTACTGAACCGCCCGGCAATGGTGCCACAGACACCGGGACTGATGATCCTGGTTCCAGGTTCCATCGGCTACAAGTCGCTCACGGCAATGGTCGAAAGCGATACGATCCGAGGCGTCGAACTTGCCTTTTCGATGTCGATCGTGGGCGTCGCCGTGGTGGGCGGATTGTTGCTTGCCAATCAGATCATTTCGCCGAAGCGAAGCCTATAAATCCGACAACGTCAGGGAATGGTTGCGAAAAAAAACGCAAAAACACATCCAAAGCTCTTGACTACAGCGCTTCCATAGACGGATCCAGGAGCCACAGCGACGCCGCTCCGGCAATGGGATGCACAGAGAAGTGGGCTGACGAAGCCGGAACAGCGCTTCGCTCGGTCCGGCCTACTCTCTCGAAACAGATTCGTCCCCCCACCACGTTTTCTCTGGCCGCTTATCTGCGGTATGCTGCTATTCTTTGGTGACGCCAGCCGTTGTTGGCGTCCAGGAACTTTGCACACTGGAGTCACTGAAACAATGCGTGCGATTCTTAACCGCGTGTCGGCGATCTGTCTCAGTGGCCTGGTATGTTCGCCAATTGTTGCTGACGAACGCGAAGCCAACGAACCCTATGTCGTTGTCCTGGGCGTTGCCCAGGACGCAGGTTTCCCACAGGCCGGCTGCCGAAAAAAGTGTTGCCAGGCCGCGTGGAACGACCAGAAGCTCAGGCGATATGCCGCGTGCCTGGCCATCGTTGACCCACAGACTGGCCAGCGTTGGTTGATCGACTGCACACCGGACTTCCGCGAACAATTGCGTGCCTTAGACCAACTTTCGCCGACAAACCAAACCGTCGGCATCGATGGTATCCTGCTCACACATGCTCACATCGGCCATTACGCTGGCTTGATACATCTCGGGCGAGAGGTGATGGGCGCGAACGGCGTGCCGGTTTACGCGATGCCCAGGATGCGCCGCTTCCTGGAAGAAAACGGTCCCTGGGAACAACTGATCAGACTTCATCAGATCGCCATCCGGAATCTCGCCGCCGGCCAGCCAGTGAAGCTCAATAGACGAATCGAAGTGACTCCGTTCCTTGTGCCGCATCGCGATGAGTACTCGGAGACCGTGGGCTTTAGCATCCAGGGCCCTTCCCGCACGGTTATCTACATACCGGACATCGACAAATGGAAACGCTGGGAGATCAGAATCGAAGACATCGTGGCCGACGCGGACATCGCCTACCTTGACGGCACCTTCTTCGCCAACGGAGAACTGCCCGGACGCAACATGTCTCAGATCCCGCATCCATTTGTCATGGAGAGCATTGAGAGGTTCAAGCCCCTACCCGCCAAAGATCGCGACAAAGTGCGGTTTACACATGCCAACCACACCAACCCGATCCTGGACCCATCATCATCGGCAACCCGTGCTGTCATAGCCGCCGGACATCACGTGGCCGAACAGGGAGAACGGTTTAGCTTTTAAAAAACAGAGGGCCGAGCGACGGGTGCGATTCATGTAGCCTTAGACCATTATCCCACGGTGCATCAAAGTTTTGCACGGGACGATGGTCACATCCTACGATTGAAAACCACAATCCGCGACGGCACCCGCTGCGGCGAGTGTTTCGGAAACGACCGGACACTCGCTCGAAGTGTTGGTAAACTGTCACCGACGCCGATTCCATGAAATCCTGAACACCGACGAACTGATGAGGCACTACAAAGCAATTCGCCGCGGTTTTTTCTGCCTGGCATTCCTCTCCATAACTGTGCTGTCAGCTCAAACACCCGACAGCCGGGAGTGGCCGTTCTATCCTCCGCGAATCGCGGACCCACCGATGGTCCGGTCCGACTGGATTCGTAACGGAATCGACGCCTTCGTTCTGCAACGGCTAAATGAAGCCGGCCTGCAACCCGCGCACGAGGCCACTCGGCAACAACTTGTGCGGCGATTGTATTTTGACTTGATTGGCCTGCCACCAACCCCTGAGGATGTCGCAGCATTTCTGCACGACGAATCCGCGGGAGCTTACGAAGCGCTCGTCGATCGCCTGTTGCTGGATTCGCGACACGGAGAAAGATGGGCGCGGTTGTGGCTTGATCTGGCTCGGTATGCCGACACGGCGGGTTACGAAGGTGACCCGGATCTGCCCCATGCATGGCGATATCGTGACTATGTGATCGACGCCTTCAACAACGACAAACCGTACACCGAATTCATCAGGGAGCAGATCGCGGGGGACGAGTTCGAAGAAGTCATGGGCGCAGGCGATCTGCCCGGGACTCCCCCAGAACGCGTTGTGGCCATGACGTTTCTGCGACTGGCACCGTTCACCGAACCACGTGGTGACGAGACACGTCACGAACTGCTCAGCGAAATGACATCAACCGTGAGCTCGGTGTTCCTCGGTCTGACCGTTGGCTGTGCGAAGTGTCACGACCACAAGCACGACAATATTCCCACTCGAGACTTTTATCGGCTGAAAGCATTCTTCGCGACGGTTTCCATTCCACGGCCCGAACCGGGCGACGGATTTCAGATCGGTGGTTCGCTCAATGCACCGTTTTATCGCAAGGGTGAACAGGATTGGGCCGACGCGCAGCGGACAGCGTTTGAACGCGAAATCGAGAAATCGAAGCAACAGCTGCAGCAACTCACAAAGGCGCTGACTGCGCAACTGGGTGGCCAGGCCGGTTTTGGATTGCAGGCGATGGGTGGGCCACTCGGCAACAATTACATTTTTGGTCGGTCACCCGTGCATCAGGGCGATTTGCACATGTCAATTGTCAACTGCGACGGAAAACAGTGGACGTTCTCCACGGACAACCACGCCCACCTGCGGACCGGCAGCAACGCCGGCACGAATCAGGGGCAATGGTTCGGCGATCTTCCCAACCCGCGGCACATTTCAATGGGGCAGTACTCGGAAGGAACAGGACAGATCAAAGTCGCCGACGCCAACCACGTCGGAGAAATCTCTCAAGTGCTCATTTATGATCACCCGCTCAGCGACGTCGAACGCAGTACTCTGGACGCGTGGTTAAAATCGAGACGCACGGGCGATGCTCCTGATACAGGAAATTCCTCGGAACCGCCAGGCGAGGGGTTGCAGTTCTGGCTGGATGCGGCCGACCTTGATGCGGATTCCGCGAATCCCAATCCTCGGCACGGCAGCCGAGTTTCGCGGTGGACCGACCGTATCGCCGGCATCACGCTCAGGCAGGATGATCCCACACGCCAACCCACGCTGGCCGTGGTGCAGCCAAACAGCACAGCCGCAGGAACAACCGGAATGGTCGGTGTTCGTTTTGAAGACGATTTTCTTACCGGTCCGGTCAATGACGCCGCGTTCACGCAGAATCAGACCGGTTCGCTGGTGGTTGTCTACACGGCCCGGCATTCGCACGAAGGCTACGGTTTTGAAGTTGGCGGCGAGGGGGCATTTCTGAGCACGTTTATCAATCCCGGTGCATCTGCTCGCGAAAACCTGGATTCGGTTCTGGCTGACAACGACAACACGCTGGTGTCGAACGAGGATCGGCGGAAGCATCGCTGGTTGTCGGGTCGTGAGCGGTTCCTGCGGCAGCAAATCAAGCGATTGCAGCCGGTGGCCATGTCACTGCGGCATTCTTACGGTCCGCCGTACGAGCCAGGTGTGCCGACTTCGCGAGTGATGATTCGTGGCGAATACGACAACCCAGGAGAAGTCGTTACTCCCGGATTTCCGAGCTGCATTACCGGCCACGATGAACCTGCCGCGATCCGGCTGGACCCGTTCAAACGGTGGCCGACGCGCAGTCGACGCATGGTGCTGGCAAAGTGGATCGCAAGTCCGGAAAATCCTCTCACCGCACGGGTGATGGTCAATCGGCTCTGGCACTGGCATTTCGGCCGTGGCATTGTCGCCACACCCAGCGACTTTGGACAACTCAGTGGCGGACAATCTCATCGGGAGCTGCTGGACTGGCTGGCCCTGGAATTCGTCAAGGGAAAATGGAGCCTGAAGGATCTTCATCGATTGATCGTGACGTCCGCCACGTATCGGCAGACGTCTGTACACTCCAGCAAACTCGCTGTGGAGATCGATCCGGACAATCAATTGTTATGGCGATTTCGTCGGCGTCGACTGGAGGCAGAAGCCGTGCGAGACAGCGTGCTGAGCGCCAGCGGCCGACTCAACCCCGAACAGTTTGGTCTGCCAATCTTTCCGCCGCTGCCGGGCGACATCGAAGAACGGGTCAAGTTTTCGAACAGCAAGTGGGACACGCAGCATGGGCCGGAAGGTCGTAAACGCAGCATTTACATTTACCAGCAACGCACGCTGACAATGCCGTTCATGCAGTCGTTTGACGCCCTTGTGTGTGATGAATCGCGACCGCGACGGCAGCATTCCGTGACTTCACTGCAGGCATTGGCAATGTACAACGGACGTTTTGTCAGTGAGGAAGCCCGCCATTTTGCTGCCCGAGTTGGCAGGAAAGTTGACAGTGGAGTCGTAAATCAGATCGAGCGAGCATTTCAGATTGCTCTCAGTCGGCCGCCTTCGGCTGACGAGTTGGCAGAAATGAAAACGATTGCAGGTTCGGACTCCGCTGGAATTGCGGCGGTCTGTCGAGTCCTGCTGAACACAAACGAGTTTATTTATGTCGACTGAACATCTTCAGGCCAGCCTGTCTGCGGCGACCAATGAAACTCAGGCGCGGATCAACCTTGCAGCCATTCTGCGGTGGGCCGATCGGCTGGCACTCAGCGAAGGCATCTGCAATCATTTCAGCCTTCTTGTGCCCGGCACGACGGATCAGTTTCTGCTGAATCCGCAGGGGCTGCACTGGTCTGAGATGCGAGCTAGTGATTTGATCGTGGTTAATGCAGACGGCGAACTGACCAAGGGCCAATACGCCGCAGAGCCATCCGCGTTCTTTATTCACTCCTGCGTGCATCGCAGCCGACCATCAGCAAAGTGCGTGCTGCACGCGCATCCACCTTACTGCACCGCGTTGTCCTGCATAGACGGCGGTCGGCTGGTAATGTGCAGCCAGAATGCAATCCGGTTTTATGGGCGAGTGGCCTATGACGAGAACTATAACGGAGCTGCCTTTGATGATGACGAGGGCGCTCGCATCAGTTCGAAACTTGCTGATAAGGACGTCCTGTTGATGGCAAATCATGGTGTGCTGATCGCTGCAGACGACGCAGCGCAGGCGTTCGATCACCTCTATTACCTGGAGCGCGCCGCAATGACGCAGATCATGGCGATGAACACCGGTCGGCGCCTGCGAATGATACCGGAAAAGGTGTGTCAGATGGCATACGGACAGTTCGGCGCAGAGTCGCAGCAGGCTTATCATTTTCTTGCGGCCATCAAGCGAATTCTGACTCGAGAATGTCCGGAGTTCATGGAGTAAATTGAGGCAACAGCAAGTGAGTTTTCTGATGACCATTCAACCTCCGCATCGACGAGCGTTCCTGAACACCGCCTTCAGCGGTATTGGGGCGTTGGCGTTTGGTGATTTGCTGGCGAATGAATCGACCCGCACGAACCGTTCCCCGGATCCGCTGGTCGTCCGTAAGCAACATCTGCCGCGACGGGCGAAGCACTGCATCTTTCTGTTTATGCAGGGCGGAGTCAGTCAGGTCGACAGCTTCGAATACAAACCGGAACTGAACAGGATTCATGGCCAGCCGTTGCCTGCAATTCCCGACATTTCCGGTGAACTGCAGGGTCGCCTGTCGTTTCCGCACGTTGCGATCGGCAGCCCGTTTGAATTCCAACAGCACGGAGAATCCGGTCACTGGTTTTCAAACCTGTATCCGTATCTGTCACAACATGCGGACCGGCTGGCCGTGATTCGCGGCATCAGGACGGACAATCAAAATCACGGGCCATCCACGCTGCACGTCACCACCGGCAGTCAGTTTCCCGGCAGCCCTTCGGTCGGTTCGTGGGTCAGTTACGGGCTGGGGTCGTCCAATCACAACATGCCCGGCTACATAGTGATTCAGGATCCACGGGGAGCGCCGGTGAACGGGGCTGCTGTCTGGGCCAACGGTTATCTGCCAGCGGCTTATCAGGGCACGCTATTGCGATCGAAAGGATCGCCGATTCTGAATCTGCTGCGACCGGACGGAATTTCGATGGTTCAACAGCGCCGCGAATTCGATGCGCTGGCGTCGCTCAACCGTCGACATCTGCAGGCACGCCCCGACGACACGGAACTCACCGCCCGGCTGAATGCGTATGAGCTGGCGTTTCGCATGCAGACGGAGGCTCCGGAACTGGTTGACCTGTCGGGCGAAACGCGGGCGACGCAGCAACTGTACGGGCTGGACGATGCGGCGACGGCAGGGTTCGGCCGCCAGTGCCTGCTGGCCCGCAGACTGGTCGAAAGTGGAGTTCGTTACACGCTGCTTGTTCACGGTGTTCAGATTGGCCCGCACAGCTGGGACGATCATGGCGATGTGCAGGGTGGCATGACTCGCCATTCGCGTGAAGTCGATCAGCCCGTGGCTGCACTGCTGACGGATCTGCAGCAACGTGGTTTGCTGGAAGAGACGCTGGTCGTCTGGGCCTCCGAAATGGGACGCACACCATTCCGCAACGGGGCCGTGGGCAAGAAGCCCGGTCGCGAACACAATTCCTGGAATCTGGTGATGTGGATGGCGGGCGGTGATGTGAAAGGGGGAGCAACAACCGGCGAGACCGACGAATTCGGCCTGCGATCCATCGGCGAAGGAATTCACATTCGCGACGTACACGCGACGGTTCTGGACCTCATGGGTCTGGACGATGACCAGCTGCGTTTTCTACACGCCGGCCGTATGCGGCAACTGACGGATGTCGGTGGCGAAGTCCTGCAGGACATCATTGCCTGAGTCACGCTAACTGCCGATTTTTCTGCTGGAACAAGTCTGGCGAGGTCACGAATCTGCGAAATACTCTGTCGTGGCTCAGGAATTCAAACCCATTTCGTTGTGCTGATTGGCGAGTGCTTCCTCATAACGCTGATAAGCCGCTTCATCCCGCTGGCAGCTCACTCCCTGGAATACCATGGCAAACGACCTGCGGTGGCGTTCCGTCGACCGGTTGGCGTCCGCCCGATGTACCGTCCAGCCATGATGGACGGTGGCGTCGCCCGGCTGTAACTGAACTGGTAGCTCCCGTGCAAAGTCGTCGGTGGCGTAGTCAGAAATCCCCTGAGAAAATCCGAGAACGGAACTGCGTTTATGCGGCCGAACACCACCAGCGTGTGAGCCCGGCAGGTATCGCAGGCAACCGTTTTCCGGATCCACAGAATCCAGGGCCACCCAGATCGTTAACACGTTGGGCGGAGTTAAGTTGAAGTAGTAGTTGTCCTGATGCGGAGGAGTCGGGTGCTCGGTCCCCGGCGGCTTATTGAACCATTCGGGCGACTCGCAATGAGCTTCCTCTTCCAGCAATGTTTCCGCCAGCGTTTTCCATTTGACGTGTGAAGTATATTCCCCGAAGAACGCGTCATCAGTCATGTGCTGCAATTGCTTCAACGTCTCGGGCCGACTGTGATCATCAAAGAATGCAGCGCCATCTGACAAGCCAGGGACGACGTCCGCGATGTAACGGTCCAGCTCGTCGCTCAGGAGCCTTAATTCGTCAGTGTCCAGAAACTGCCGGACGACAAGGAACCCGTCGTTATTGAATTGCTGAAGAGTCATTGGATAATTTCGTCGAACAGCGGCGGGGAAATTCGTGTGTTGTTCTCTCGTGTGCAGACCAGCCCCTGCCTTCCACCGGTACAGATCTGGCCAAAGTCCAAGGCCGCAAGTCCGGGCCGACTGGTCTCGACTGACACCGCGGCGGAATATCTTCGTGCAATCCGGTTCGCCCCGGACACGCCGACATCGCCCGCTAATTTTTGAATTCGACCAGCACCTCCCGAAACGTTCCCGAGCCGACATTATTCACACTGTGAGTTGCCGGCACGGCGGGATATCCGGTCGATACGATCTGATCACCATCGATTTGGAAGGCAACGGCTGCACCGGCTTCGAGCTCGACATTGTACAGCAGTTCAGTGTTCGGGCCAAAGACTTCCAGAGTTGATCCGCAGATGACGCGAACAACATAGTCCAGTTTGTGCGTATGCTGTTCGCCATGCTGGCCTGGCGCAAGATCGAGGTGCCAGACAATCACCCGATCGTCTTCAAAAACCTTTTGTGTTCCCACTCCACACATAAGAATCACCTCGCTTACAGTTGCTGCCAATCGGGCCATTCCAGAAGGATTTGTTCCTGTTCAACAGTCGGTCAGATGACGCCTGGCTTTGCACATAGACCTCAGGTTCCGCAGAATGTTGCGTGCACGACTTTGTCGGGTGCCGGTGCGGCTTCGTAGTCAGAGAACTCCGGCTGTTCGGAAAACGGGTTTTGCAGGACCTGATTGAGGCGGTGAAACAATTCAAAGTCGCCCTCGTTGCCGGCCTTGATCGCTTCCTCGATGCGATGGTTACGCGGAATGAACACTGGGTTCGTGCGGCGCATCAAGGCACGGGTTTGGCTGTGGTCGACATCGTGCAGCCGCGTGCGCCAGGTGTTCAGCCAGGCGACGATCGCTTCGGGTTGGTTGAAAAGGCGACTGACGGCGTCGTCATTGCCGGTTTCGAGCGCATCGGAAAGATGGCGAAACACCAGCGTGAAGTCGGCCTCGCCTTCTGCCATTGCCGCCAGCAATGATTCCATCATGTCCCAGTCGTCGAGGTTGCCGCCTTTCAACCCGATTTTCGCAGTGAAACGTGACTGCAACGCACTGCGGTGGAGGCCGGAGAAAGCGTCGAGGGCGGCTTCGGCCACGGCAATGGACTTTTTTTCATCGGTGTTCAGCAGGGGCAGCAGAGTTTCTGCGAAACGGATCAGGTCCCAGTGACCGATCGGGCCCTGATTGCCGAACGCGTAACGTCCCTGATGATCGATCGAACTGAATCTTTTTACCGGATCGTACTGGTCGAGAAAGGCACAAGGACCGTAGTCGATGGTCTCGCCCGAGACGGTCATGTTGTCGGTATTCATGACACCGTGGATGAACCCTAACTGCATCCAATGGGCGATGAGTTCGGCCTGCCGCTGAATGACTCCATCCAGCAGGGCGCGGTAAGGATTTTCTTCCTGTTGTGCAGCGGGATAGTGGCGGGCAATAACATAATCGGCCAGCACCCGCAGATTGTCGTCATCCTTCCGGGCAGCGAACCACTGAAAGGTGCCGACGCGAATATGTGACTGTGCAACGCGAGTGAAAACTCCACCGGGCACCATGCCTTCGCGGACCACGTGGTCGCCGCTGGCGACTGCGGCCAGCGCACGAGTGGTTGGCACACCGACAGCAGCCATGGCTTCTGAGACAATGTATTCACGCAGGACCGGGCCCAGTGCGGACCGTCCGTCGCCTCGGCGTGAGAATGGTGTCGGGCCGGAACCCTTCAGTTGGATGTCGCGGCGGATGCCGTCATTGCCAACGACCTCACCCAGCAGAATGGCGCGACCGTCACCCAGTTGTGGCGAAAAGCCACCGAACTGGTGCCCTGAGTAGGCCATGGCCAGAGGGGCGGATCCATCCGGACACTGGTTGCCGGAAAGAATGGCCAGACCTTCCGGCGAATCAAGCCTGGCGACGTCGATCCCGAGTTCGTCTGCCAGGCGGTGGTTCAGCCGGATCAGCACAGGTGCGCTGACCGGAGTGGGTGCGACCCGTTTGAAGAAAGCGTCCGGCAGACCGGCGTAGGTGTTATCGAAGGAAAAGGGCATGGATGGGAGATGTCAGATAGTGTCAATCAAGAGATGTGATTTAACACGGTTGAACCGGCGAAGCAACAGAGTACGCTCCATTACCCTCAGCGACTCAGAGTTTGAGTACACCGGGTTTGGCTAAGAGTACGTCGCGTTGCCGGACGTTGGCTCAGAGTTCAGCGGCAGTGCGATGTTTGTTATAAGTTCCGGAATACCTGATGACTGCGGGTCGAACGATGTACATCAACGGGTGTAGTCATGAATGGTTTTTGAAGTCGGCAGTTACGTAGCCTGGGGCAATGGTCCCGAGGTGAATCAAATTACTGGATGGGATGATGATCCCATCCTACGGTCGCAAACCATAATCGAAGACTGCAAACCACATCAACAGCGGTGCACGGCTGTCTCGGATGCGACTGTGATCGTTTCGTTTCACTGCGTTCTCAACCTACAACAGCCGGTTCTCGTGCAACGTCGTTTCAGCTACCCTGACGTCAGAACCGTACTCTTTAAGGAAAAACCTGTGTCTGAATCTTTTCGTCGTGCTCTTCCGGCAGTCTGTCTGTTGGCCAGCGTTCTCGTAAACCACGCAATCGCCTTCGCTGAGGAAACTGAAACTGCGGAAGAGAGTTTCTCTGTGGTGTTGCTGCCGGACACGCAAAACTATTCAGAAAAGTATGCAGACACCTACGTCGCCCAGACACTGTGGATTCGACAACAGGCGAAGACTGACAACATCAAATTCGTCGTTCATCTGGGCGACATCGTGCAGACATCCACCAAACAGCCCGAATGGGAAAACGCCGACCGAGCCATGCGACTGCTGGACGGTGTCGTGCCCTACAGTATGGCGCCTGGCAATCATGACATGGTCGTGAAGACCCGTGACTCAACTCTGTACAACCAGTATTACTCGCCCGAACGATTTGCGGACCGACCGTGGTACGGTGGACACATGGGCGACACCAACGACAATAATTTCTGCTTCTTTGAGGCCAGTGGCATGAAGTTCATGATCCTGAACCTTGAGTTTGCTCCTCGCGATGAAACGCTGGAATGGGCGGCGGACGTGACGCAGCGGTACCCCGATCATCGCGTGATCGTCGCGACGCATTGCTACATGCGTCCCAACCAACGCGACACGGGTTGTGCCACATCATACAAGATTGCCGGCAACAGCGGCGAACAGATCTGGCAAAAGTTAATTCGCCGACAGCCGAATATCTTTCTGGTCGTCAGTGGTCATGTACTGGGAGTCGGTCTGCAGACAAGCACCAACGATGCTGGCGGCAAGGTTCTGGAAATGCTCACTGATTATCAAGGCCTCCCGAACGGTGGCGACGGCTGGCTACGTTCGCTGAAGTTTGTGCCCGGTGAAAACAAAATCCACGTGAGGACATATTCGCCGCTGTTGAGCAAAGACAACAAGGACGCAAAGGAGACATTCTCGCTGGACTACGAAATGACCACTGTCAAAACGAATGCCGATTGACAGGTAGGGCAGCTGAAGGGACCGCAATACAAGCTCGAAACGCAAGCGAGTGGAACCTTTGGGTTTGCGACATCCACTTGCTTGCGCACTCACTCATCCACTTGCTCATCCACTTGCTTGCGCTTATCTGGAACGGTAGAGCGCTACGAGTGCTCACCAGCGGAACGTGTGGTTTACTGTCGAGAACAATCAAATCTCAATCCAAAAGATGACGCTGCCGCGGCAACGATAGAACGGAACGTGAATTATGAAATCGCCCTTTGCGGCTGCTGTGCTGCTGATCGCCATGATGTCGAATTTTACCTGCCACGCGGCTGACGGGTTGCCGTTCGGTAACGTGAAGTGCGAAGGGGACTATCAGCATCATCTGCAGGGAGTTTGTACGAACGAAGTTGACGCCATCTACTGGTCATTCACGACCGAATTGGTGAAAACGGATCATTTTGGCCGCGTGTTGACGAAGATTCCTGTGGCGAATCACCATGGCGACCTGTGTTTCACCCGCGGCAAGATCTTTGTCGCTGTGAACCATGGTCGCTTCAATGAACCGGACGGCAACGCGGACTCGTGGGTGTATGTTTACAGCCAGGAAAGTCTTGAGTTTCTGTCTAAGCATCCGACGCCGGAAGTGTTTCACGGTGCTGGCGGCATCGGCGTCATGGGTGATCATTTCTACGTGGTGGGCGGACTGCCGGACGGCGTGACCGAGAACTACGTCTATGAATATGACGCTGACTTCAGCTTCCTGGGCAAACACGTCATCAACAGCGGTTGGACGCAGTTAGGAATTCAGACGGCCGCTTTTCACGACGGTGTCTGGTGGTTCGGCTGTTATGGGTCGCCGAAGATCCTTTTGAAGGCGGACTCGCAATTCCGCATGCTGGGCCGATACGAATTCGACTGTTCGCTGGGGATTGTCGGAGTCGCTCGGGATCGCCTGCTGGTTGCCAAAGGCCCTCGCACGAAAGATCAACGGTGTCTGGGGTCGCTGCATCTGACGCATCCGGACGCCGAACAGGGTTTGAGGCTGGTCCCGGACACAGTGCCGGCACTGAACAAGGAACGCCTGAAACGATCGGGGTCCTGGCACGAGAGCCGATTTCGATTTGCAAAACATGCAGCGTTGCAGACAGCGGAAAACAACGCGTCGATTGAGTTCGTCTGCCAGGGAACTGGCCTGTCACTACGACTCGGCGGTCACAACGTCCCGGCCTATGGACCGCCGAACCTGGGACTACTGGCGGTCACGATCGACGGCGCAGACGAGCGGATTCTGGTGCCTCGTGCGTTGCCGCGTGAGATCGTGTTGGCGGACGGACTGCCAGCCGGGTCACACACCGTGCGGATTGAGCATCGCAGCGACGGCGCCCTGTCGGGATGCCGCATCGAGTCCATCCGCACATGGAGCGATGCTCTCGGAGAACTACAGTTTCATGTGAGCGCCGAAAAGGACCCGCATCTCGTCGATTGCCGGGCGATCCTGCGGCAAGGTGATACGATCGTCCGAAACACATTGGTCAGAAACTGGTTGACTGGCCAGTGTTCTCTCACCGGGCTCCCACCAGGTGATGACTACTGGCTGGAGATTCGGGCGATTGGTTGGCAAACAGCGCACGTGAAAAACATCCGTGTCGACGCCGACGGTTCTACAAGGCTGACTCCGATTTACCTCAGCCGGGATGCTGCGACCGTCACAAGTCGGTTTCGATTCCCTCGGCTGAATCAGCCGGCGATTCGCGCACCGGGCCAATCGTTTCGCGCCCGTTTCCTGGGTTTTGGCACGACAATCGAGCAGGTGAGGCTGACACGGGCAGTTGGGCCGGCGGTGATTTCGCGGGTTGTTTCGTTTGAAGAAGACAAATCCGCGGCTTACTACTACGACCGGGAAGTGGTCATTTCGCTTCCGGACGACATGCCTCCCGGCGCTTATGATCTCAGCGTGAAAGTGACCGGAGGTGGACGCACGGGCCTGTGCCAATCGCCTCGCAGTGTGCACGTCGTGAAAGAGTTTCCTCAGGACCCTGTGTTCATCACGTTCGGTCATCTGGATACGTCCGGTCAGTACCAGGCCGAATATCTTGAACGTTTGGTGTCCGCCATCAACCTGCTGGCTCCTGACATGGTGCTGTGCAGCAATGCGTGTAACCCGGCCTATGTCTCGGGAGCTCTGGCGGGGCTGGACATGCCATACATCATCAACTTTGGCAACCATCAGTTTTCCGGGCACGAATCGTGGTACGGAGATCCGGTCGGATTAACCGACTGCGGGCCGCATGTCAGCGTCCTTAACTTCGGCTACCCGTGGCACACCGACAAGTCGAAAGCTGAAGCATTGCTTGCATCTCGTCCAGACACCGCCGTGCGAGTGATCAATGCATTCGAGGCAAACGCTCCCATTGACCTGCTGGACAAATATCAGGTCCGGATGATTCATGACGCGCATGGAATTGGGAAAAAGGTGATGGACGTCGGCATCACCCCGACACGCCGCATCGGCAAGACGAACTCAGCCAGCTTTCGCGTCGTTCGATTTCGTGACAATCAGGTCGAATCATGTACCTACAACGGTCACGAGACATCACCGACCCCTTTCCCACGCGAGGATGTGTCTCCATTGAGTGTTTCTTATGAACACCCAAATGACGGGACGGAACCCAGCAACACGGCGACCATTACGAACCAGCTGTTGGAGCCGTTCCCGAACGGCCGAGTGAGATTCGTGGTCCCTTCCGGTAGTTACGCCGTTGCGGGTGGCCACCTTGAGTCGCAAATCCTCAGCGACGATGATCGCTTTCACGTTTTGACAGTTCGCGTGGACATTCCGGCGAACGGTTCTGCCACGACCACCGTGTCCCCCCGTTGATTCGCATAACACAGGACTGTGCGCAGATGAGAGGGGATCCAGGAATTGCTGCGCGTTGTTAGTGTTGTGTTTTCATTCCTGCCAGTTGGAAAAGCGAGCTCCGAACCATGACACGTGAAGACAACCTGAAACTGTTGCACGAATACACAACGTCTGAAAGCCTGATTCGGCATATGCTGGCCGTTGAAGTTGCGGTCAGAGCTTATGCGCAGAAATCCGGCGAAGATGAAGAAAAGTGGGCCACCGTCGGGCTGCTTCACGACTTCGACTACGAACGATGGCCGAATCCTCCGGATCACCCGCTCAAGGGGTCGGAGATTCTGCGTGAGCGGGGATATCCGGAAGACGTGATCTACGCCATCAAGTCGCACGCCGACTACCTGCCGGATTGCCCACGTGTGTCCCGTCTGGACAAGACACTCTATGCGTGCGACGAACTGTGTGGATTCATCACTGCGTGTGCTCTGATTCGGCCGTCACGACTGGATGGCATGAAAGCAAAGAGTGTCCGAAAGAAAATGAAGCAGGCCTCATTTGCGGCAGCGGTAAATCGCCAGGACATTGTCGACGGAGCCGCTGACCTGGGCGTGGAGCTAAACGAACACATCGACTTTTGTATCGCAGCGATGCAGACCATCGCTGACGAACTGGATCTCGTTGCGGAGTCATGACCTGTCGCAAAAGCAGGCTGATGCCGGGACGGCTCAAAATAACGTCTGGAACCGGCGACACAATTCGTCAATGACGTGGTCAAGAGTGCTGAATGACGCTCACCGCAGCTAAAGCAGTTTTCAAACAGCTGTGGTCGTGGGGCTCGTGGCAAAGCGACCCTCGCAAAGGGAAAAACGTTCGCCGCGGCCACAAGTCAGCGTAAGACGCTGTGCGACTTCGCACTTCGTCGCATCACTTGCTGTCGCTGTGCCTGCCGTTGGCGGCGGCGGCGACGATGGTCGCATACGCATTGGGTGGAACATATTCGTACGAGCTGAAGTCCATTGTGAATGAACCCTGACCACCGGTCAGGCTGGACACTGTCCGGGCGTAGGTCATCAAATTGGCCAGTGGCGCTTTGGCGCGAATGGTCCGGAATCCGCCGGCGATTTCTTCCACACCTTCCAGCTGCCCGCGCCGCGTGTTCAGGTCGCTGGTGATGTCGCTGATCCTGTCGCTCGGGACAGTGATCTCCAGAGAAACCATGGGTTCCAGAATCGCCGGTCGTGCCTGCTTGAACAGATCGCGAAAACAATGTGCGGCCGCCGCTTTGAATGCCGTTTCGTTACTGTCGACCGCGTGAAACTTCCCATCGAACAGTTCCACAACAACGTTCTGAACCTGGTACCCGGCAATGACGCCTCGCCGCATTTGTTCGCGGAGTCCTTTTTCGACGGCCGGGATAAACTGGTTTGGCACGGAGCCCCCGGAAATTCTGTCAACGAAGCAGAACTTCAGAGTCTCATCCAGGTGATAGTCACGTAAGTGCGGGAATCGTTCCTTCGTGAAGTACTCGTCCGGATCCATTTCGTCCGGAAATGCAGAGAGCCGAAAATGAACTTCGGCGAACTGCCCGGAACCACCTGATTGTTTCTTATGACGGTAGCTGCCTTCCACATCCCCCGTAATTGTTTCACGGTAGGGGACCTTGGGTTCATGAGTGATAATATCGACCTTCTCACGATCATGAAGCCTCTTTTCGATGAGCTTCAGATGCAGTTCGCTCATGCCCTCCATCACCATCTCGTGCGTCTGTTCGTCCCGATGCACGTGGAACGACGGGTCTTCTTCCTCCATCTTGTGCAGCGCCGTTGAGATCTTAGTCTGGTCCGCCTGACTTTTGGGTTCGACGGCCAGTCCAACCATGGGCCGGGGAAACGCGATCGGCGGCATGCTGATCCGGTCGGAACCGTCACTGATTGTGTCTCCCGTGTGTAGTTCATCGACTTTCGTGACCGCCACGATATTCCCGGCGGTCGCTTCTTCGACCAGTTCGCGTTCGCCGCCCTGGAATTCCAGCAGCTGATTGATCTTCACGCTCCCGGACTCGCCAACCACGTGAATGCGGTCATCTTTCTTCAGCGTTCCGGAATAGAGACGGATATAACTGACTTTCGAAATATAAGGATCGATGCGGGTCTTCACGATCTGACCAATCAATGGTCCGTCCAGTTTCGGCTCAATCTCTATGTCTTCGCCATCAACTGTCACATGGCGCATGAGTTGTTCGGGAGACGGAGCATACGCCGCAATTCCATCCATCAGTTCAGAAACGCCGATGTCCATCTTCACAGCTGTACAGAACACCGGAATCAGCGTCCCGGCAATGACAGACTTGAGCATCCCTCTGTTAATATCTTCCAGAGAAATTTCACCCTCTTCAAAGTACTGTGCCATCAGCTCGTCATCTGCCTCGGCAGCTGCCTCAACGACCATCTGATGGATTTCAGCAGGATCCATGACAGTGCCATCCGGTACGGTTGCCGGAAGTCGTACCGTATCCACGACACCGCTGATGTCCGCACCACAGCCGACCGGGACATTCATGAGTACACACGCTGCCCCAAACTGTCGACGAATGGATTCCATTAACTGCGGCAGATCGACGTTTTCCTCGTCGCACTTGTTGATCACGATAAATCGGGCCAGCCCGCGGTTGCCAGCATGCTGAAAGGATCGCCTCGTATTCACCTCAATCCCGACGTGCGCGTTGATCGTCACGATGGCTGTCTCTGCGGCTCGCAGAGCACCAATGACGTAACCCATGAAGTCCGGCATGCCGGGCGAATCGATCAGATTTACGCGGGCGTTGTTGTGTTCGAAGTGGCAGATGTGAGACGTGATGGAGTGATGCCGCTCTTTTTCGTCGTTCTCAACGTCCAGTGTGCTTGTCTGGTCGTCCGTTGACCCCGCCTTTTTCGTTTCGCCCGCCTTGAAGAGCATCAGATCGGCCAGTGATGTTTTACCGGCGTTTCCATGACCTACAAGGACAACGTTTCGCAGTTCCGCGACTGGGTGCCTTGGCATTTGCAACTCCCGTATTTTGAGTCTCTCCAGATAAGTCTGCAGCTCCATCACCGGGCAGCGTTTGTTGGTCGACGAGCCCCATTGCACAACGTTTTGAGGGTGTTCGCCATCGGCCATGCTGAGTCCGGCCGGAAATACCTTAAACGTTTACCGTGCAGATTTCGAATGTGAATTACAGTCTGAACAGCTCTTTGCGGGATTTTCGTCGTTCTGGCGTTAATCTTCTGTGTTCCTTATAGACCTGCACGATGAGTGTTACGTCGAATTCCATGTGTCACAGACGTATTCCGAAATTCGCTAGGTGATGGCTCACGAAATAAGCCTGTTCACCGCAACTGTTCGCTTCGCGCCGGAAAGCTGCGCAGACTGGTTACTCTTATTGATCGCCACGAGAACGGGAGAGGACGACCAAAACAATGACACCGTGAACGGCCATCGCTCTATCTCGAATTCGAATTCTGTCGCTTGCGGACTGCCTCAGCCAGGAGGCTGTCCGGTTATCTGAAACAGTGAGCCGTAAGGCGCTAGCCGCGGGTGAAAACACTGCCGATAACCGGTGGCTAGCGCCGTGCCGCTCACAAGAATCGACGTGTCCGGACAGCCTGCCAGCGCGGACCAGAGTGGCTGCAGCGTGACTGGGTAGAGCGGTACGGATCCATTGATCCGCAGTGCACAGGATTCGCGCCGGTTGCGTTCTGTCTAGAGCATTTTACTTTTTGTCGTAGCGGAAGCCGCCAGGGCTTTCGACCTGTCACTGCCGAAATTCCTGGCAAATTCTGCTACAGAACGAACGCGTGATTTTGAAGAATGCTGCACGTGTTCATCACGCTCTACCAACTCAGCGTTCCCGTGCTTTGACCGAACGATGGGGTCTCAAGTCGAGTCTTGTTGAGCATCGTGACGAACAGGTTGCACAGGGGCGTGCCCTCCTTGTGAGTAACATACTGCCCGTGTTTGAACCCGCCGCCGGCAAGAAAGACGGGCAGGTTGCGGGCGTGGTGGGCATTGGCGTTGCCAAGGTTACTGCCGAACAGAATCGACGTATTGTCCAGTAACGTCGAACCGGATTCCGATTTGGATTTCATCTGGCTGAGCAAACTGCCAAAGCACTGCACGATTTTCTTTTCTATCTTTTGCAACTGCTCGATTTTTGTTTTGTCCTGGCCGTGGTGCGATAGATTGTGGTGGGTTCCGGTCACACCTTGAACCTTCGGTGTCAGGAAATGATCGTGAATCATGACGCTGATCACGCGGGACGAATCCGACTGCACGATCAGCGGAACCAGATCCATCAGCACCTGTGTCCGTCCAATCAGGTCGGCGTCGTCGTAAACATCGGATGGTTGCTGTGCATCGACCTTTGGTTTTGGTTTGTCCATCCAACCCTGAACTGCGGCGATGTTCTTTTCGGCGTTGCGCACCGAATCAAAATAGTCGTCCAACAACCGGTTATCCGCAGAAGACGCGGTACGACGGAGCGCTTGTGCCTGAACACCGAGCGTATCGAGTATGCTTTTCCCGTCATTCAGCTTTTGCTTCTGAGCTTTGACCTCATCGGGTTTTCCATCAACGAACAATTGGACAAACAGTTGGGCGGGGCTTGTCTGTGCGGGAATCATGACTCCGCCGCTGGTGTACGACTGACTTTGTGGCTTCATGGTCCCCAGCGTTATCGAAGGATATCGAGTGCTTTTGCCGAGGTGGCCGGCCGCAACCTGGTCGACCGAGATGCTGTTGCGGAACCCGCCCATCCCCGGCTTGCGCGCCGCTGTCAGCCAGGTCATTTCGCTGTCGTGCGGTTGTCGACCGGTTTGGTCCTCATGCTGCAGCCCGGAGAACAGCGTGAAGTCCTGGCGGTGTTCTTTCAGTAACTCCAGATAAGGCGTTGATTCGTAATTGGCACCCGGCGTATCCGGCCACAGGTGAGGCGGGTACAGACCCAGCGCGGTGCAGACGAACACCATTCGCCTGGGCGGCGGATCGCTGGCAGCTGCGAAGACGGGATTCATCGTTTCCAACAGCGGTAATCCAAGCGAGACCCCGGAGGCTTTCAGCAGGGTACGTCGGTGAAGCGGTTTCATGAGACATGACTCCAATGAATTCTGTGCACTGCCCTGGGCAGGATTGACATGATCAACAGGATGAAAACACTTCGCGTAAATCCAGTCCATCCTGTCCAAATCACTTATGGCGGAACATGTTGCTGTGGACGACTTCGTGAATAATGTCCCGCAGCAGAAAATCGTCCTCGCGGGTTCGTTCGAAAATGGCCTGGAGCTCCTCGCGATCAGCGAATTGAATATCGCCACCGGTTGAATAAACAATGAGCTGCGACATGAAGTTCCTCGCAACTTGTTCTTTCTTTTCGAGCAAGTGCCGTTTGAACTCTTCGATGCCCGAAAACGCCTTACCGTCGGCCGTCATTCCGCTGGCGTCAACGGCCGGTCCATCGCCGTACGTCTTTTTGGCGTTTGTTCGGTAGTTCGTTCGAAATCCTCCGATGGGATCAAAACTCTCCAGCGCAAAACCCGGCGGGTCAATTTCTCGATGACACTTGTTGCAGGCAGGAATGTTTCGATGCGCTGCCAGAATTTCACGAATGGTTGTTTTTCCCTGCGTATCCGGTTCGATCGATCCGACGGACGGAGGTGGCGGCGCGGGTGGTGTCCCCAGAAAATTCGTGAGCACGAAGTTGCCGCGAATGACTGGCGACGTCACCGTGCCATTGGCGGTTGTCTTCAGAATCGCGGCTTGAGTCAGCACGCCGCCTCGCGGGCTGTCGTCCGGCAATTCGATCCTGCGGAAATGTTGCCCCGCAACACCCGGAATGCCGTAGTGTGTCGCAAGGCGACTGTTGACGAACGTGAAACCTGAGTCGATCAGATTTGAGACACTCAGATTCTCCTTGATCAATGCCCCAAAGAAATACTCGGACTCCTTCGGTATTGCGTCGCCGAGCAATTCGTCGTACTCAGGGTACAGTTTTGCGTCCGGTGTGGTTGCGTTCACCTTGTTCAGCCGCAACCATTGTCCGAGAAAATCGCGAACGAACCGGTTCGACTTTTCATCGTCCAGCATCCGATCCACCTGCCGGGCGAGTACCGTAGGATCAGACAGCCTGCCTTCGTCAGCGAGTGCAAAGAGTTCTTCGTCCGGCATGCTTTTCCATAAGAAATAAGACAGCCGATTGGCGAGAGAAAAATCATCAAGCCGGCCCGCCTTGCCACCGAACAACACGAACTGTGGAGAACTCAGCAACGCGCGAAGAGAAACGCGTAACACACTGACAAAGTCACGACCTTCTTTGATCGCTGGTTTGGCGAGGCTAAGAATCGACTGCAATTCGTGTTCGACCGGTGTTCGCCGAAAGACTCGCGGAGCGAAGTGTTCGACGATGGCCTTCACGTGTTCGATTACGCTCTTTGAGCATTCGACCGTAAACGGTCCGTTGTCGGATTCGTCCAACGGTGTCAACTTCAGGCCGTGCAGAAGCTGCCGAGTGCTCTTTGGATTGGACCGCTGCCGCTGTCGAGGTGATTCGATAGACTCCGGGCGTCCTGACGAAGAATCCAAAATTGGTCGCTCGCGTCAAATAGTCCGCATCAATGAACATGGCGACGCCGTCATCGAGCTTTCGCGTGACGTTGCCTCCCATCGCCAGCGGCACGTCATGAAAGGCGTTCATGAACGGGTTGTTCAGAAAGTCGAACTTCTTGTGTTGATAGGGATTCGGCCCCAGATTGAACGCAAGGTCCAGTGCTTCGTCCGCAGCATTCAGATAGCTCTCCATATGAATGGCGGAGATTCGTTGAGTCGAACCGACGGTATCAAAGCTGCCGGATTCGACTTCGTCAGGAACGCTGTTCGTTACGTCGCCTTCGATCAGAAGCAAATCGCGAAGCGTGTATCCGAGCTCCAGTTTCGTCAGCCTTCGCGTGGGAACACGCCCGACCCGACGCTGCTTTGCGAGACTGACAGCTCGCAGGTTTTTCGCCAGCGAACCCAGAGCTGTTTTTAAGTGGTGCGGATCGGGACGATCTTCTGATTCCGGTGGCATCTGGCCATCGCGGACGCGGTCAAAGACCTTTTCCCACACGCGAAACGTTGCGTCGTCGGTAAGGTTATGTCCGATGTCTTCAAAAGACAGACCGGTTTTCGTGTCCGCATCGTGGCAGTGAATGCACGATGATTCGATCAGCGCTGCAACCTCCGTTCGTAACGGCTGTGCCACCACGGCGTCGGACATCAGGCAGCAGGACGATATCAAGACCAGCAAGTGTCTCATTCGAAAACCGTCCAATGGTCTATGGTGACAAGTACTACGCCTTGCGGATTGCGGACATGGGAGCCCGGACCGCACATTTCGCCTTACGCACCCAGCGTCGACGCCAGCGCAGGAAACGTAACATAAAGGTGATCGTGGAGACAAGATTTCATGCTGTGCAAGTCGCCGTCCGACGCCCCGTTGCGCAACACCGTTAGGTGTTCCGGGTGCGGTAAACCCTGTACCTGGTTGTTTCCATACGTGGAGTACGCGTGTGCCTGTGGTAGCGTGGTTTAACCCGTGGTCGCAGACCAGGCGGTATGATGCGAAATCACCTGGTCTGCGACCACGGGTTAAACAGAAGAAAGTCCTTAACGGCGTTGCCCGTTGCAGCAAATCGCTTCAGTTCAGACGTCAGCCGATGTTGTCAGACTGTCACCATCGCGTCGAGGCTGGGAGTCCGCTTCACCGTATTTCCGAACTCCTGAGTAAAGAGACCCCCTAATTGCCTCCACCACTTCGGCATACTTCAAGCCAGCCTGTGGAACACAACAAAACTGGCCAGGTGAAGTTCCCTACAGGCGTTTGCGTCCCAGAAAAACGCCGGCGTCTGTCTACAGCGAATTTCGCTGACTTATGGCCGCGGTTCACGTGTTTTGATTGCAGGTCAGTTGCCCCCCACGAGCCAGTACCGGTTCCGTCATTTCGTAAACTGCTCTAATCGGGTGGCGAGTCCGCATTCACTTCGTCCGGTTTCACGCCGACCATCTGCAACACCTGATCGAGCATCTGCTCTGCCTCATCAGTTTTGCCCTGTTGAAGTAGCGGCGGAACCTTTCGCATCATTTTTTGAATTGGCAATATGTCCTGTCCAGCTTTTTGCATCTGACCGGCCGCATGTTCAATTCGTCGAATCTGTTCGGCCAGCCGCGGTGGAAGTCCTCCATTCCTGCCGCCGGCTGGCCGGTGCACGATCTCCGGTCGCAGGCCCGGATTATCCAATTGTTCCACCGCGCTGACATACCGTTTGCGCATGAAGGTCTTGATCGATTCAACAATTCCATCGTAGCCACGATCGCCGGGGACGGTGACACGCTGGTGCGGAAACGGATCTGACTGCAGGTCTTCTTTGATCAATTCGTAATTTGCGTCGATGATTCCGCACAGGCGTTCCGGCTCGAAGTACTTGTCCAGAATGGTTCGAGCCACCTGACGGTATTTCTTCAACAGCGTGGGGTCAGCAGTGATACGTTCCATCAACGGATTGATCCGGCCGCTGGGAGCCACGGGCCAGGCGGCATGCCACCCGGCAAGCACATTGATGCGGCCAAATGCGTTTTCGCAGAATCCAACATCAAGGTCCCAGGGCAGGTAGCGCCAACGATCACGACCCGGGTCATGGTACAGATAATAATTGTGCGGCCCCCAGCCGGTCAGCTGATCGAATGCTCCGGAAAACAACATAACGGCGGAAACGCGCAGAAAGTCGTCAAGCTCCATCGATGCTTCCAGTGCCGCCGCAAATTCACCGGGCTTCGTCTGGTTGATCATTCGAATGAAATCGACCAGTTGAGCGCGGGCCTTCTTCGCCGAATCGGATTTCGCCTCGAACGCCGTCCTGTAGACGGATGGATCATCGCCCAGGAACTGAAGATTACACCCAGGCCCTCCCTCATCGACCTTAAACAGTGCACCGTCTGCGTCGGGCAGATGCTGCTCGACGAATGACTTGTCGATTCGTTCGACGTTAACATAGACGCCCTGGTACTGGTCGTTCAGGAAAATCCGGGCATAGTTGCATCGATGTGTCGGCAGGCCCTGATCACGAAGAATCTCGGTAATGATCGGCTCGCTGAAGATGCTGCCAAACTGGACACCGTTGTCAAACGAAACACGTCGCAGTCCAAAGAACCTGACATCTTTATCGTACTCACTGAATTTGATCAGGAAGCTGCGTTTGTGTCTTTGATTTGGATTCGCCGAGCTGTTCCCTTTGAAGCGGACGGCGACCTTGTCAAATGTTACATCCCGCCACTGAAAAGTGGCGGGCACATAGATCCGCTTGGGAAGCGCCGCCATCAGTCGCTGCATGTCTTCCGGGGCAATCCGCAGTTGAATCGTCTGAACTTCGTCCATTCGGTAGAACTCATCCTGCGCTTCGGCGGCGGCCAGACCATCCGCGGTAAGTGTCAAATCGATCGGCCGTACCGGAGGCATTTTTCTTTCGTTTTCGGACGGCGGCGTGTCCAGCCCAAGCGTCCCGATAACCCGATCCAGCACCAGCTCGGCTTCGCGTGTCTGACCATTCTGCATCAGCACGGGAAACTTCTGCATTAACCCAACGGCGTCAGACGGGGGTGGGCCGGTCTTCGCGCGTGATTGCAACTCCGTTTCGACTCTGTTGAGTTTCGCTTTCAGTCGCTGCTCAAGCCCCGCCTCGGAGATCCGTACCTGCCCGAACTTCAACGCCGCCTTCCGTTGTGTGGGCGTCAGTTCGTTCCGAATCTGAATCATTATCCGCAAGTGGTGCAGCCTTTGCTCTTTTTCGATCGCCAGGAATTGATCGAGCTGTCTCACAGCGGCTTCTGCATCCACTTTGTCTGCCGAGAGCAACTGTGCCAGACGGCCCATCGAACTATTGGCCCGTTGCTGAAGTTCATGAATTTTCGGCCCCACCTTTTCGAGGAGAGCGCGAATCTGTTCGACCTGCCGGTCGGGCAAGCCAATCTCCGTCTGATGGTGGATCAGCACCTCCGGGGAAATCAGCAGGTCCTGCAACGGGTCACCATACTGTTGCTGTTGCGCCTCAACGATGGAGCCGCACACTGTCAGCAGGGAAACGCACAGCCATTGGCATTTCATTTTCCGATTACTCCTGAATCAAAGAAACGTTGGGATCCCACGCCAGCGGCGATTCTGTGGGACTCCCCCACAAAGACACGCCGCCATCGCCTGCCGACCTCGCACGACGACAATGCTCTTCCACAACCTGTCACAGTTGGTCAAAGTCGATCGAATCAAACTGCCGTGAGGCCGATTTGATCCGATCGAAATTCCGATTCCGGCATTTTGACGCTCAATTCATCGCCTGGTCCACCCGCACGACGAAACTCCCGGCATTCTGAGGAGAAATATTGGGCAGCCACGTGCAGCTACTGTACGTGGCTGCACCCTCCCACGCCACGATTGACGGGGGGAGTGCGCAGCCTTCATGGCCTGGATCGCACAGCTTTCCACTGGCCCGATGTGATGCGGAAGGTATCGTCCGCCACGATCAGCAGGTGGATATTTATGTTTGCCCGTGGATCTGACCATCCTGACACCATGAGGAAGCACTCTGCGCTGCCGCAGCCTACCGGGGATATCCAGTTTGCGAAGAACAAGTCGAACCGATTTGTTGTGGACATGGATGCAGTACGCACCGGGCATCTGTACAAGGGGACCGACGCTTGCCGAGCCGCAGGCCCCTCCTTCATCAGTCGCACCCGTTTGGCTCCGGGTGCAGTAGCGAATGATTGTAAAGTTGGAGAGTGTGGCCGGGGTTGGAGCGAGGAACGAGTGAAACCCCGGGGCTTCCTTCGCAAGCTCAGTCCAGCCCACCCCCCAGCCCGAAACCACAATCCGTTACTGCACCTGTTTCGCTCCACCGACGTCCATGTCGTTTGTCAACATCGCTTCCATCGTCGAGAATGGTCTGATCGACTGTCAAACTCGAATCTCCACGTTCAATCGCGTGGGTCAACGCATCCCACCACCTACACAGGAATTCCGCAGACTCAGATGACAAAATCCCGCCTTACCCTCCGCCTAAGCTGCGTTGCAATGCAGTTGCTGATCATCGGACATCTTCAATCCTTCGCCGACGAACCGGCTGACACAACCGAACCGATTGTGGCGTGGACGTTTGATGACGGAACGGACGGCTGCAGGCCACTCAACCAGATACAGCTGAAAGCAAAGGACGGTGTCCTGCGCGTCGTTGGTAACGGTGACGATCCTTGTTTCGTTGTGCCCGCTGCGGGCGGAACGGCTGGCTGGAAGAAGCTGGTAATTCGTACACGCTTTCGCGGTAAATTGAACTCGCAGATGTTTTGGACAACAGAAGCGGAACCGAATACCAGTGAACGGAACTCCGTGCGTTTTAGAATGAAGCCCAGCAGAACCGAATGGAACGAATACACAGCATTCTTTCGCACATCTTCGCCGCTGAAAGAAATTCGCCTGGACCCTCACGACGCGCCGTTCAAAATGGAAATCGATTCACTGGCCGTCTTTGCCAGCGGCCCGCCTCCCGCCGATCCCGCCACGGACCCGGCCGGATTCAAAACGATTCCAGGTTTTCAGGTCGAACTTTTGTACTCCGTGCCGATGCAGGCCCAGGGCTCCTGGGTCAGCATGACGGTCGATCCCAAAGGTCGCCTGATTGTCTGTGACCAATACGGAAGTCTGTATCGAATCACACCAAAACCAATTGGACAAACCGGTGTGGCCAGCGTTGAGCCGCTCGGGATCGAACTGGGTTCGGCGCAGGGACTGCTGTACGCGTTCGACAGTCTGTATGTCATGGTCAGCAGCGGAGACGCCAGTGGTCTGTACCGTGTCACCGACAGCGACGGTGATGATCAGTTCGACACGGTGAAACAACTTCAGAAACTCTCTGGAAAACTCGGCGAACACGGACCACATGCCATCGCGCTCAGTCCGGACGGTCAGTCACTCTACGTCGTCGCCGGCAACAACACGGTCCTGCCGGAACGAGTCCAGACGTATCGGTCGCCGAAAAACTGGGCCGAAGATCAGTTGCTGCCCCGCGATCCCTGTTCGAACGGGCACAACACCAACCGCATGGCCCCGGGCGGCTGGGTTTGTCGAGTGAGTCCGGATGGATCTGAGTGGGAACTGGTGTCCGCAGGATTTCGCAATCCCTATGACATCGCATTCAACCGCGACGGCGAACTGTTTACCTATGACGCCGACATGGAAATGGACGTCGGCACTCCGTGGTATCGGCCGACACGCGTTTGCCATGTCGTCAGCGGCGGCGAGTTCGGCTGGCGGTGGGGCACGGGCAAATGGCCGGCGTACTCGCCGGACAGCCTGCCAGCCGTCGCCGATATTGGATTGGGATCACCAACAGGCGTGGCGTTTGGCTACGGTGCCGATTTTCCGTCGGAATATCAGGACGCGTTGTACGTCTGCGATTGGACCTACGGCCGATTGTTTGCCGTGCACCTGACTGCTCAGGGAGCTTCGTATACCGGCCGACTGGAAGAATTCATCACCGGGACTCCGTTGGCCCTGACCGACATCGTGGTCAACCCCGTTGACCGGGCGATGTACTTCACGGTCGGCGGCCGAAGGACTCAGTCCGGTCTTTACCGCGTAACGTGGACGGGAGAAAAGTCCGGCACTAATCACACCGTTGGCAACGACTCTGACGCCGCTCAACTGCGTCGGCTTCGCCAGGACCTTGAGACACTCCACGTGGCTCCGAAACCCGATGCCCTGGATCACATCTGGACCAATCTGGCACACGAAGACCGTCACATCAGATTTGCCGCCCGAGTCGCGCTGGAGCATCTGGAACCAGCGCTGTGGACATCGCGTGCACTGAGTGAATCGCAACCCGATACAACAATCGGTTCCCTGTTGGCGCTTGCTCGCACAGCAGGCGGTGCCCACAACAAAGCTATCGTGGCCTCATTGACACAATTGGCGCAAAAAGATCTGACGAACCGGCAGCGTGTCGATCTACTTCGAGCACTCGCCGTCACGTTTGCTCGACACGGTCAGCCGGATCAGAAGTCTGCTGCACGGCTGACCGGCGTCCTCGAGCCCATGATTCCGTCAGGGTCTACGGCTTTGAATCACGAACTCTGCCGCATGCTGGTCTACCTGAAATCAGACCAAATCGTCTCGAACGCCGTGCAGTTGATGTCAGAGTCGGTGACTCAGGAGGATCTGCTGGCGTATGGCATGATGCTGCGAGTGGCAGAGCAGGGCTGGACGGACGCGACACGCCGGACATACTTTTCGCTGCTGAATAAGATCGAAGCGGGAGCAGCGACCGCGGACTATGTCGGTGGTGGCCATCTGCAGATCTACACGCAGCGGTTTCGAGACGCTGCGGTGGAACGTCTGTCTGAGGCTCATCGCGAGATGCTAAATGATGTGGTCAACGCGAAACTCCCAAGCACCGTACCAACCGGCTCGCCGACTCCACGCCCGTTTGTACGCAACTGGACCAGCGCCGACCTGCTGCCGGAACTGGATCGCGTTGGCAGTGGCCGATCGTTCAAGACCGGGCAGAATATGTTTACAGTTGCGAACTGTGCCCAGTGCCACCGCTTTAACAATATCGGCGGAATCCTGGGACCGGATATTACCGGTGCGGCAAAACGCTACAGCAGAGCCGTCATGGTGCGAGAGATTCTGGAACCATCGGTACAGATCTCGGACCAGTTTCGCACGCACATGATTCTCACCCAGGCCGGACGAATTTACGAAGGGCGTATCATCAACCGTAACGAATTCGGAATCACTGTGGCCGCCGATCCAAAACGGCCGGCGTCTGTCGTGCAGATTGCGGCGGACGACATCGACGAATTAGTTCCGTCCAAAATTTCGATGATGCCGAAGGACCTGCTGAACACGTTATCCGTGGAAGACATTCTGGACCTGCTGGCGTTCATCGAAGCCGCCGGCGATCCGGACCACCCGAACTTCCGCAAGTGATTTCGACATCAGACCGATATCGTGAAAACTCATCCAGCACGGAGAATTCGATGCCTGCCACAGAGCGAGACCCTGACGGCGACATGTTGCTGCGTACACTGGCCATGCCGGCTGACACAAATCCCAACGGCGATATTTTTGGCGGCTGGATCATGTCGCAGATGGATATTGGCGGAGGAATCCTGGCAAAGGAAATCGCCTCAGGCCGCATCGTGACCGTCGCTGTGGACGGAATGGCGTTTCACCATCCCGTTCAAGTGGGTGATGTGGTCTGCTGCTATGGAAAGTGTACTCGCGTCGGGACAACATCCATGACCATTAAACTTGAGGTGTGGGTGAAACCCGTGCTCCGCGAAGCACAGAGCGCGCGTTACTGCGTAACGGAAGCGGTCTTCACATACGTCGCCATCGACGAACAGGGAGCACCAAGAAAGGTTCCGACCAGCGATTAGCAGGGGGGCTGCCGTTCCGGTGTCATGACGGCGTCCCGTGGCGGTCAGCGGGCCTGGCCGCGATGTTGCAGGTCAAAAAAACAGAAACACAGTTTTTCGCACGCCCTGATTTACGCGTGCTGTCGCCGTATCTGGTAGCAACACTTCCAGATACGATCTGTCTCCATACCTGCAACCGAAAGGACGACGACATGCCAACATGTTTAAACTGTATTGTCATATCGAGTTGCGTCATGTTCACCGATGCCAACGCACCACCCGACCGTACCCGCCGACGGCGCAAAGACGACTGACGGGTTTCCGTCAGAGAAACGGTTACGCTCACCAGCCGGAACGGTCACGAAAACAAGTAAAGTGCTCTAAGAACTCAACCAACACACGGCACCATCATGAACAACGCCGCGGAGAATCTTGAACACGTCGTTGAGCGGTATCGCCAGTACCTGGTGCTGCTCGCCGACCGACAACTTAATTCCCGGCTGCGTGGCAAGCTTGATGCCTCTGACGTTGTGCAACAGACTCTGCTGGAAGCTCATCAGAACCATGAGCAATTCCGCGGCGCCCATGAGGCTGAAATGGTCGCGTGGCTGCGAAAGATTCTGGCAAACAACATGCTGGACGCCATCCGCGGACTGCGCCGGGAAAAACGTGACGTGGACCGCGAACAGTCGATCGAAGCGGCGATCGAACAGTCGTCCGTTCGAATGGAGGGGTGGCTGGCCGTCGAACAGTCCAGGCCCAGCCAGCAACTTGCTCGTCAGGAAGAGACGCTGCAGCTGGCAGACACAATGGCCGGGCTGCCGGAGGCTCAGCGAGAAGCGTTGATTCTGAAAAACGGGCATGGCTGGACAGTGACTGAGATCGCCCAGCACATGGGGCGCAGTTCCACGGCTGTCGCTGGCCTGCTGAAAAGAGGTCTCAAACAACTGCGCCAACAACTCATAGAGTCGGAGTAGACCAATGGTCGACAGGACGCCGTCTGCCGATGAAGAAGAGGACACACTGAACCAGGTGCTGGTTGAGTATTTTGACGCCCGCGACTCGGGCCGAGGTCCAACGCGCGACGAAATGCTGGCTATGCATCCGGAGTTAATCGGGGACCCGGACCTGGTCGGGCAAATCGATGAGTTTCTGAATGACCAGCAGTTGTTCGATCGGTTTTCGGACGCTCTTGAGATGACGAACATCGTCGCCGAGCGGGACACAGCCAGTTGTCAGGACAATGCGACGCCCGATCCCTCTCGTTTACCTGTCGCAGATCGCGGTCGGCGGGCAGGTAATTTGAAGCCGGGAACACTGTTCGGCGATTACGAACTTGTTGAAGAAATCGCCCGTGGTGGAATGGGCGTCGTCTATAAGCACGGCAGGTCAAACTTGATCGGATCGTCGCCATCAAGATGATCCTGACAGGACAGTTCGCGTCCAGGGAGGATCTGCGCCGTTTTCAGACCGAAGCGCGGCTGGCGGCAAACCTGCGACACGCGAACATCGTCGCCATCCACGATGTGGGCGAACACGATGAGCAGGCCTACTTCTCTATGCAGTATATCGAAGGCCAAAGTCTGGCCGAACTGGTATGTGATGGCGCGATCGATCCACAGCGAGCGGCCAGGTACATGGCCAGTATCGCCGATGCCGTACATTATGCCCATGAAAAGAGTACGCTGCACCGGGATCTGAAGCCGGCGAACATTCTGCTCGATTCCGATGATCAGCCACACATCACCGACTTCGGCCTGGCCAGGCAAATTCAGACGGATCAGCAACTCACGGCTACGGGGGCTATCCTTGGCACGCCCAGCTATATGTCGCCCGAACAGGCACTGGGAAAGAGCGAACGGATTGATCGCACAACGGATGTCTATGCACTGGGCGCCACGCTGTATCATCTGCTGACGGGCCGACCGCCACTGCAGGGCGACAGCCCACTGGACACACTTCGCCTGGCGACCAATGACCGGCCGACTTCCCCGCGCCAAATCAATGAACAGGTTCCCCGAGACCTTGAGAACATCTGCCTGAAGTGTCTGGAAAAGGAGTCCTCCGCGCGATACGCCACGGCTCGAGAACTGGCCGACGATCTGCGTCGTTTTCTGCATGGCGAACCTGTCCATGCTCGCCCCATTCGGCTGCTGGCCCGTGGGTTGCGATGGTCACGGCAGCATCCCTGGCGAGTGCTGGTGACGCTCTTCATGCTGTGTGTTCTGGCGTGGGCTGTGGATGGCTATCTTGAAGCCGCCCATCTGGACTACCTTGATGACCTTGAGATTCCCTACGTTGTCGAACCAGTAAACGGCCGGTTAACAACAACATTGGGTGATAACGTCACAATCATTTATGAAGGAGTGGAAGACGTCGATCTCATGGGCACCAGCTCCGGATCATTTACAGGACGGGGCGGACTGAACGCGAATGTGGTGATGAAGGGCAGAGCGGTCAGTGGCCAGGGGACGAACGGTCTGCCGGGAATCAGCAGGCTGACGGTCAACGGGCACACGGTTCAACTGTTCGACCACGGCCGAAAGCTGTTAATCGACTCTCCCCGAAGTGGTGGGAGTAACTATAACCCTGGATATATGCACCAACATCTCACGTTTACCGTGGCGCCCGATGGCAGCCATAGCCTACGGCGGCAGACATTGCCATAAGAAACTTCCGCAGCACCAGGACGCCTGGCAGTCTGTCCGGGAACGTCAGTTCTTGCGAGCGGCACGGCGCCAGCCGCCGGTTATTGGCAGTAATTTCACCCGCGGCTAGCGCCTTGCGGCTCACTGATTAGGTATCCGGACAGCCGCCTACGGAAGATAGCCCCGCAGCCAGCCTCTTGATCCCTGCGGAGGAATGTCATCTGCGATGTCGTTGCCATCCGCCAGTGTGAAGGAAATCGCCAGCGGAAACTTCCCCTGCGGCGCGCCGCGCGTATATCTGCCATCGCCGAAGAAGCTGCCGCTGGCGACCATGTTCCATTCGACAACTTTCCCGTCTTCCGTTCGCAGTTCTCCCAGCAGATCCACGGAATAACTGCGGTCCCCTGAAGCCGTGCTGAGTTCGGCGTGACCTCGCACAACCGTGCCGTCGATTTCGAAGTTCGTTTTCACAACTTCGCTCTCACGCCACATCGGTGGTTCGCCCCGTGTATTGTCAACCAGATGAAATCTGGCAATTCGCAGTGCCAGTGACTTCGGAAAACGGCCCGCTGCAATCGCAGAATGTTCGGACTGCGACACCCACAGATTGTCACGCGACAACGCGGTCTGAAAGATCTGCTTCATGACGTCATCCGTTTCCTCATAGCCGCCCATCACTTTTGCCTGGACACGCACGATCAGACCGCCGGTCGGAGCCGTCAATGTGTACCGCGGGTCCTCACGTTCGACGGTAAGCTGCTCTGTCGCCACTGGACGGAACTTCAGCATGGCCTGCCGCAGCATTTCCTTGACGCGTTCCGGTGACCGATTATTTGTGTACCCCAGAAACGTACCGTCGGCGGATGCCATGTACAGTCCCTGAGTCGTCCCGCTCTCGAAGTCATGTCGCGGTCCCTGACTGGCGATCCGACGGTAAAAATCACCTTCAGAATCTTTCTGCCGGCGCTGAAACCACTGGTCAATGGCCACTGGAATAACTCGCGATTGCAGAAAGTTGACGATTTCCTTGTCCGCAAAGGTCGACTCACGGTCGATCACACCATTGTTTCAGGTACAGCCCAATGGATGTCCGTCCATGGCCCAGATAAACAAGGGCTTCTTTTCTACGGCGGCAACCTGCTGTGCATCCAGCACTGAAGTTTTCCACGGCACCGTCCGCCACAACGCATCTTTGGCCGGCTGCAACTCGGCGTGGAGTTGGCGGAATTCCTCTTCCGCTAAGTCCGCGGCGGGAACGGCAGCCAGATGAAAGAATGCAAACAGCGCGGCGGCGCAGATGAGCGTGCGTGACATGATCGGTCCTTCCAGGCATGCATTGAGGTATCAGATTTCGCCCATGCGCTCCGGTCAGGACCGAGCACATCGCGGGGTCGGTAATGCGAGTGAAATGATATCAGAAATGAACGGAAACGTATTCGTCACGTGTTTAGGGCCTGCAGTCCGACGATGACATGGTGACCATTGCCAATTCGTCACTGGCGGAAAAACCTGAATTTTGTCAATCGTCTTCAGACACAGACCGCCATGATACTCACGTTTCGCCTCCGCATCAGGTAATCTGCCAGGATATTCGTTGTCTGAACGAATCCCCTGTGCGAACCGACTGAAAGACTTTTTCCCGAATGAATTCCGGCTCCGAATCAACCAGCTTCCAGGACATCGCCGCCGCAACTCGGCGTCTGTACGATGTCGTGCAGGCACTTCAGGTCAAGGCGGAGTTTCTGCAGCCAATTGCCCTTGATGGTCAGGAGTGGTACGAACTGCTGCGGCAAAAGCTGGTGCCTCAACTTGGCGAAGATCCGTGGCTGGTGGCGGCCGTCGTCGGTGGCACAAACATCGGCAAGAGTGTCACGTTCAACCACCTTGCGGGCACGCGGGCCAGCGCGACCAGCCCGCTGGCGTCCGGCACAAAACATCCCGTATGTCTGGTTCCACCGGGCTTTTGTGATCGACATGATCTGCAGGCCGTATTTCCGGATTTCACTCTGCATGAATGGACGGCCGCCAGCGCCGCCCTGGAAGAATCTGACGACCATAATCTGTATTGGCAGACATCGTCTGATCTGCCGTCCACGCTGCTGGTTCTGGACACGCCGGATATTGACAGCGACGCTCGGGTCAACTGGGTGCGGGCGGACGCCGTGCGACGTTGTGCTGATGTCCTGATCGCCGTCCTGACTCAGCAAAAATACAACGACGCCGCGGTGAAAGAATTCTTCCGCAAAGCCGGTGCCGAAGACAAGGCGGTGCTGGTTGTATTCAATCAGTGCCTGTTGCCCGAGGACGAACAATACTGGCCGGTGTGGCTGAATACATTCTGCAGCGAAACCGGAATCACGCCGGACGCCGTCTACCTTGCCCCAGCCGATCGCCGCGCGGCGGAAGCACTGGAACTTCCGTTTTATGAACGCCCATGGCCGCTTCCGTCTGACTGGGACCCCGACAGCGTCTCTGCCGAATCGTCAATTCGAAACCTGAATCAGGACCTGTCACAGCTGAAGTTTCGCGAAATTCGAATCCGCACTCTACGTGGCTCACTGAAGCAGGTGCTGGATGCGACGGACGGCGTGCCCCGGCATCTGAAGCAACTGAGCCTCGCCAGCGAAGAACTGGCCACGACTTCAAAACGACTTTCCAGCGACGCGGTCCTGAAGATTCGTGACTGGCCGTCCCCGCCGAACGCTTCCTTCGTCGAAGAAATCCGTGTGTGGTGGAAAGCCCGACAGCAGGGCTGGGCAAAGAAAGTCAATTCCTTTTACGACACCGTGGGCACGGGCATCGCATGGCCATTCAAAGCGGCTCGCAACGCGATTCAGGGCGAACCAGTTCCACCGATCGATAAGTATCGCGAAGCCGAATGGTCGGCCATTCTGACGACCGTCGAGGAGCTGTTCGACAAACTGCAGTGGATGGCCGACAGTGGCAATCGCATGGTCAAGCCGAGAATCGAAGCGGTGTTGCAGGCGTCCACCCGGACTCAGCTGATCCAGCGGCTAAAGCGGCATCACGCAAACGTGGACTTTGACGCCGAGCTGAAAAACATGATTGCTGTGGAGATGGCATCTTTCAGCGAAGATAGTCCACAACTGTTTCAGTTCTATAAGCAACTGCACAACGTATCGGCGGCCGTGCGACCGATGACCAGCGTCGTGTTGTTCAGCCTTGGCATGGGACCGGCCGGAGAAGCCGTCGCCCCGCTGGTGGCCGGCGCCGCGGCGAATGCCGTGGTTCATGTTGTCGCCGATGTCGCCGGAGGTACAACTGCTGCGGTTGCCGGTGAAGCGGCCTTGTCGACTGTCGCGGGTCAGGGATCCGGCATGCTGCAGGCATGGTTCCATCGTCTGCACACCCGCTTTACACAGCTGCGAGTGGACTGGCTGACCAATTTGATTCGCGAAGAACTGCTCGGAGACATGCCGGAAAAGATGCAGACCGCGGCGAATTTGCCTTCGTCGCCGGAATATCGCGAAGTGACAGACGCAGTCGACCAGTTGTCGGCACTACTTCAGCAGTTAACAAATTCACCGGATTCATTGACTGCGAAGAAAGAAGATCCCACGATCTCTAAGACGGACGCCGCACCGACGACAGGCAGCGCCCCCAACGAGTCCACCGCCGCACCGATTCAGACTCCACGCAACGCAACGCAGGAATCCACCGAAACATGACCGCGCACGAACAGTTGGAACACATTGCTCTGCTGGCCGAAATCGACGACCTGACGGATCGACTGACGCGGTGGATCGACGACTGCCCCGCATGGCAGACCGCCCATCGTGCCAGATCGCTGATGAAGCGGCTGCTGGATCGAGTCCACACGTTGCGCTTTCGTCTGGAAACACCATTAGTCGTGGCGACGTTTGGCGGTACCGGTACCGGCAAAAGTTCGCTGGTCAATGCCCTGGTCGGCCGCGAGGTCTCGACGGTCGGTCGAGAACGGCCAACCACGACGACTCCGGTGCTGCTGGTACATCCGGACATCGAACCGGAAGCGCTGGACCTCGATCTTTCTGCCTTCAACGTCAAGCGAGTCGACGCGCCGGTGCTGCGAGACATTGTCGTGATCGATTGCCCGGACCCTGACACCAGTGAAACATCGGGCACAGGCAGCAACCTGGCGATATTGCGAGAAATCATCCCTCATTGCGACGTGCTGCTGTACACGTCAACACAGCAGAAATACAAAAACGCACGCGTCATTGATGAACTGATTGATGTGGCGAGCGGTTGCCGGCTGGTGTTTGTGCAAACTCACGCTGATCTGGATTCTGACATCCGCGACGACTGGAAGAAATTCCTGTCTTCTGACTACGAAGTTCCGGAAATGTTCTTCGTTGATTCCGTCAAAGCGCTGCAGGAGCAGAGAGACGATCATCAGACCTCCGGCGACTTCGGACGATTACTGGAACTGCTCAGCAGCCAGCTGGGTGCAGCACGCCGAGTGGAAATTCGGCGCGCCAACCTGATCGACCTGCTGCAGGAAGCACTGGCTCACTGCCGCTCTGATTACGACGCCAACCTGCCGAAGGTTCAGGAACTGATCGAAACCCTGGAGCAGCAGCGGACCCGTCTTAAAGAAACTCTGACCGGGCAACTGTGCGACGAACTGCTGGTCAACCGAACTCTGTGGGAGCGCAGACTGCTCAGTTCTGTGACGGACATGTGGGGGTTCAGTCCGTTTTCGGCGGTGCTGCGGTTGTACAATGGGATGGGAGCATTCATCGCATCGTTCACGTTCTTTCGGGCACGAACTTCGGCACAGATGGCCTTGATCGGCGCAGTCCAGGGAGCTCGCTGGGTAAAATCGCGAGTGCAGGAAAACGAAGCCGATTCGACGCTGGATCGCCTGTCATCATTCGGCATCGATGACCAGCAGCTGCAGGAAAGTCGGCTGGTGATCTCGGGACACATCCATACCGCCGGTATTGACTACGAAATGTCCGAAGACCGCCGGGACCTGAGTGAACTGCGTCGCCAGGCGGCAACACTGGAGGGCGAGTTCCTTGGCGATGCCGGCCGCGCCGTTGATGAAGTCATTGAAGAACTGGCCGCCGCCAGCGGAGGCTGGCTGACACGAATGTGTTACGAATTTCTGTTTCTGGCGTACATCGTGTTTCTGCTGGGACGAATCGGCTACAACTTCTTCTGGTCATCGTTTCTGGGGCCGATCCTGAGTGATCCGGGGACTCACGAGCCGCTGCTGGAGGTCGACTTCTACATTCCGGCTCTGATTTTCCTTGTCATCTGGTCCGGCTTTCTGGTGACGCTGTTTACGTGGGGACTTCGTCGAGGACTGACCAGTCGGATTCAGAAATTCGCTCAGTCCATGGCCGAATCACGATTGCTGCATGGGTTATTTCCCAATCTGGAAGACACGTGTCGACACGTTGTTCGCGACGATCAGCAACTGACCACGCTGCTGGACCAGACAACGTCGTTTCGCCGTTACATCGCCGATCCTTCCGTGGGATTCCTCGGTGGTCGGCGAGAAGAAACGACGGAAAGTTGATGCGGCGCCAGTTTGTGTCCCATACAAACTCGAAGCGCCAGCGAGTGAGTGACTGAGTAACTGACGACTTGTGACTGACAACTGAAGAAAACTCACTCGCTGGCGCTTCGAGCTGGTATTCGAAAGTGGCGCGGTCCGACTTACGACAGGATGTCGTGCAGCACGTTGCCCTGGACGTCGGTCAGTCGCATGTCTCGACCACTGTAGCGGTACGTGAGTTTCTCGTGGTTGATCCCCAGCTGATGCAGGACCGTGGCCCACAGATCGTACACCGTGCACTTATCCTGGACGGCGTGGTATCCGAGCTCGTCGGTGGCGCCATAAGCCGTGCCGCCTTTGACCCCACCGCCAGCCAGCCAGACGCTGAATCCGAACGGGTTGTGATCGCGTCCGTTGCTGCCCTGTGAAAACGGAGTTCGACCGAACTCACCCGCCCAGACGATCAGCGTTTCATCCAGCAGGCCGCGTTCTCGCAGGTCGCTGATCAGGGCCGCAATCGGCTGATCGACCTGAAAGCCCATGGCACCATGACCTTTCTCAAGATCGCCGTGCTGGTCCCACGGATTTGCCGCTCCGCCGGCTCCGATCCCTTTTGTCAGACAGCTTAGTTCGATGAAACGCACATCGCGTTCGATCAGACGACGAGCCAGCAGACACTGCCGAGCGTAGGCGGCTTTCTGTGCATCGTCTGAGTCCAATCCGTAGCGTTCGTGAGTCTCTTTGGTTTCGCCTGAAATGTCACAGAGTTCCGGCACTGCTGACTGCATGTGGAAAGCCGTTTCGTAATTTCGAATGGCCGCTTCGACCTGCGCGTCGCCCGATGATGCGGCCAGGAACTCGTTGTCGAATGTGCGAGCGAAGTCAAGACGCTGTCGTTGTGTGGCTGCGGTATTGAGGGCTCGAATGTTGCGGATCGCTTCGGGCTTGTCGGCCTGCAGAATCGACCCCTGATGCTCAGCGGGCAGAAATCCATTGCTGAACAGACTGACGCCGCCATGAGGTGGGACCGCATTTCCACTTTGCAGCACAACGTATCCCGGCAGATTCCTGTTCTCGCTGCCCAGTCCGTAGGCGCACCAGGCACCGGCACTTGGAAAGCCCATGAACGGAAATCCTGCGTGCATGAAGAAATTACCCTGTGCGTGTTCGTTTACCGGTGTCGTGATGGACCGCACGACCGCCAGTTCGTCCACGACTGAAGACAGTTGCGGAAACATGCTGCTGATCTCAAGTCCGCTTTCGCCCGACGGCTTGAATTCAAACGGACTGGCCATCACGTTGCCGTTATTGTTGAACTGAGTTCGTTCAATGGTCACAGGCATCGGCTTGCCGTGCAGGTCCTTCAACTTCGGCTTGGGATCAAATGAATCCACATGCGAAACGCCGCCCGACATAAAGCAGAATATGACCCGTTTCGCTTTCGGTTCGTGATGAGTCTTCTTCAAGCCCGCGCCCGCCGGAAGTTCGGTCGAGTCGGCGAATGAAGAATCGTTCATCAGTCCAGCCAGCGCGACGGCGCCAAAGCCGGTTGAGCTGCGTGCCAGAAACTGTCGCCGGGACGTCGGGCAGGTGTCTGTTCTGTCGCGCGAGGCGCTGAGGTTTATGTCACCGAACATAGATGAATTCCTTGAATGTGAAGAGTGCCTGAGCCAGTTCGCTCCACAGCACGGCATCGTTGACCGTTTGCGGCACCGGACCCAGTGTCCGCAGTTCGGCTTCCAGAGTTTTCGCCGAAAGAGAAAGACCTTGCACAGCGGCGCGATCGTCGGATGATAATGCCGACAGCACGCGGTTTTCCGGAATGAACGCGGGTGCCACTCCTGATGTCGCTGCAATTTCCTCGGCACTCAATGCGCAGTCGTAGATTTGAGCCCTGATAATGCGTCCGGCAAGCATTCGGTTGCCGCCTGCGGGAAGATGTCGGATACCGAAGCTGACAACGGCCTCACCCGCTTTGAATTCGAACGGACCGTTGCTTTTGTAGGACTGGCCATAGGGCAGACCGTTTCGATAGCCGACGATACGTCCGTCCGGGTGGTAGGCAATCGCCACGTGAACCGGTTGCTCGGTCGCTTCCTGTTCCTGCGGTCCGTTAAAGGGCTGCGTCCTCGCAAATCCGTTGCTGCCCGCCATCCATTGCTTCGGATCTCGCTCACCGAAAACAATCGAATCAAACATGACTCCGTTTGGCGTCTGAATCGTCATGACTCCGCCACCGCGTTGGTTCAGGTTGTCCAGCTGCACCCATGCTTCCAGCGTCTTTGCCTTCAGAGTGTGCTGCAGCGGCTGCGTCACGACGTGGCCGCCACCACTGACGATCAGTGTGCCGTTCTTGATATGGGCGCCGGACCGCAGTTCGGAATCTGCCGCCGCCACAAGGTCGTTCGCGGATTCGTCAAACGCCCAGCGGCCGATGGGCTGCGGCAAATCGGCCTCGCGTCTGGACGCATCATTTTCTGCCTCCTGCAGCAGTCGTTTTCGAACGGGCGATGTAATGTTTTCCATCTGGCCGCGCCGTTCAGCGATTTGTGTTTTCAGGTTAACGATTTTCAGCTGCTGCATTTCCATACGCTGTCGGGACGCTGCCAGATAACTCCGCACTCGGTCAACTTCTGTTGCGGTCGCCGTTCGTCCGAACGCAGCAAGAAACATTTCGCTGGTCCGTTGCTCATCGGATGTCAGCGATGCATCGCTCAGAATGCGGCGGGCCCAGGCAGTTGCATACGCTGCGGTTCGTGGTTCATTCATCATAGTCAATGACTGAGCCGGAACGTTGGTGGCATCGCGTCGTCCGACCGCTGTGAACGGTTCGGGAAAATCAAACGCTCGCAGAAAGGGGTCGAGTGAGTTGCGACGTACCCGCATGTAAACACTCCGCCGCGTCGAGCCTCCGTCAACCGGCGGCCCCGCCAGTCGATGCTCAATTCTGCCTGAGACGGTTAGCAACAGATCGCGAATCGCTTCGGCTTCCTGCCGCCGCACGTTTGCATGTGACAGCAGTCGGTTGTCAGGGTCCCTTTCCCGCGACGCCTGTGACGCACCTGATGACAGCTGCCATGTCTTTGACATCACAATATGGCGAATAAGTTTTCGCAACGACCAACCGTCTTTCACAAAACGTGCGGCCAGCCAGTCCAGCAGTTCCGGATGGCTGGGCTGGTCACCAAGTCGCCCGAAGTTGTCCGGCGTACTGACGATGCCCCGTCCGAACAGGTGATGCCAGACGCGATTCACGATAACCCGACGCGTCAGTGGGTTATCGTCACGCAACAGGTCTTCTGCCAGTTCCAGACGACCACTGAGTGACGTTTCATAGGGCGTGGCGTCAATGGCTTCCAGGAAACGTCGCGGGACTTCTTCCTGTGGCAGCTTGTGATTGCCGCGTTCGAACAGCGGCTGGTTCCGCGCATACGTTTCATCGAGGCCGGGAACGCGAGTCGGTTCGGGAATTTCTTCTTCCAGCCTGCGATACTCGGCGATCAAAGGTCGGACGCCAGCCATCGCGTCCAGACGATTGGGCAGCAAATCCTGGTTGAGACAGGCATCCAGCAGCAGCGCCTGAGCGTCCGTGGCCGTGCCGTTCTTCCATGCGTTGATCGATGTGCGGATTGCTGTGACATAAACTGCCGCAATGTCGGACATCGACGTTGGTGGCTGGCCATTCATGGCTTCGAACACCGGTGTCAGGAATTCTGCGAACTCGGTCGGCGCTGGTTCACCCTTTCTTATCAGCAGTGCTTCTCGAATGGCGAACCATGATCTTGGCTTGTTCGCGACAAGCAGAGGAGCATCATTTGCCGTCGTTAATTCGATGTGAACGTCGTCGCCGCTCCAGTACGCCAGATCGAATCGCTGCCAGCGCCATTGATTTGACAATTTCGTGACGGGATACACCGTGCCATTACGAGGATAGTCCTGCACGACGTACCGCACGGTGGCGCCTGCGTCTCCGGCAACACGAACCCACAAGTCGGTCTCCTCACCGATTGCCAGGTCGTCAGAAGTCAGTCGGGCCGCATGTTTGGCTGACAGCGCGTGGGAGTAAACGGCTGCCGGATAAATGCCGGTCAGTGCCATTTCGCCTGAGGGCGACACGGCGAATTCACCCGCAGAATGTGGCTGCTCAGGCAGTCCACTGCCAGTCGCGAACCATTGTGAATAACCCTTCAGGTCCGCAAGATTCCAACGCTGCAAAGCGTCCCGCGACTGCTGTTCCTGCCACGTGGCACGCTGCTGCGCGAATGACCGTACTTGTTGCTGCCATGCGTCCGTGAGGTTTCCGCCGTTCACAACGGCTGTCTGAATATTGTGTACTGGATGCAGAACTGTGTTGGGTTTGTTGGCCTGCATCCACGGTCCGTCGTCGCCGGAGATTCGCTGCGCCAGCGTGTTCAAGGATGTTTCCCACTCCCTGGCAATCGCCGAGCGAATCTGCGGCTTAAGCGATGTCAGTTCCGCGCGATTTCGATTCACTTTATCCGGCAGATCGATGACGGTACGTCCCGGACGGCACGATCCCAGAATTCCAAACAGCGCGTAATAATCCTTCTGGCTGATCGCGTCGAACTTGTGGTCATGGCAGCGGGCACAGGAAACTGTCAGTCCCAGAAACGCCTTTGAGAACGCGTTGATCTGGTCGTCGATGAATCGTACTTTCTCGTCCAGAGCGTCCGTCGGAGCAAAACCGTGAAAGACCATGCGCCAATGAGCCGGTCCGATCGCGGATTCGTTAATCCCCAGATTTTCGTTGATGCGTGGGGACGGAAGCAGATCTCCGGCGACGTGTTCGCGCACCAGCTGATTAAACGGGACGTCTGCGTTCAATGCACGAATCATGTAGTCGCGATAAACCCACGCCCCGACAATTTCAGGATCGCCTTCGCTGCCGTGAGATTCGGCATAGCGAATCCAATCCATCCAGTGCCGTGCCCACCGCTCGCCAAATC
>JAPYTO010000004.1:0-27715 GCA_029941865.1 Fuerstiella sp.
GGCGACTTCCGCTACCGTCAGCATTAGTAAACTTAATGTGGATGCAGCACTAGTGAGCCATGGGGGCGTTAAACACTGCGTCCACAGTCACCCATTTACACAACTCGGACGACAGCCGGTCAAAGCAACCACGGAATTACATGTGAGAACCATCCAATCTGTTTATCGCGATCCTCTGGAACTTATCTGGACGGAAACTGCGCGCGAACTGGGAATGACGATAGAACGGGACACGACCGTGTTTGCGTCGTGGAATGGACGCGGCGTGCTGCAGATTGGTACTCCGGAAACGCTGGACGCCGACGATTCGCTGGCGCAGATGATCTTCCATGAAGTGTGCCATGCCCTTGTCGAAGGACCGGAGGCGTTTCACAAGGCGGACTGGGGCCTGCAGATTGACAATCCTGCTCACCGTGTCCACGAGCACGCCTGTCTGCGACTGCAGGCAGCGCTGGCCGGACCGTACGGTCTGCGTGAGCTGCTGGCCGCGACCACGAACTTTCGAAAATACTACGACGCGTTGCCCGACGATCCGTTGTGCAGCGACGATGATCCCGCTGCAGAAATGGCCCGCTGCGGATGGGATCGCGCGACCGCCGGTCCGTGGTCGTCACCGTTGCAGAGCGCCCTTGGAATGACGGCACAAATCGCTGCTGTTGTCAAAGAGGTCGCCCCGGCAGATTCTTTGTGGTCACGAACAGACGCCGACTGCCAGCGTCTTTGATGCTGACAGGTGCGAACGTGTCGGGTCAGACGGCGTTGCGAATTCTGCTGGCGAGCAGCGTCGACCGGAAATCAGCCGTCACCCGATGTTACCGCTGGTCCCGTGAGCAGGTCCGTCGGTGCCAGTCCAATGGCACGAACAACCCACTGTTTTGCATCCAACGTGAGGATAAACACGCTGGGCACAAGAAACAGCGTAAACACTGTCGACACCAGCAGGCCTCCCAGAACGACACTGCCCACTCCCCGGTACAACTCGCTGCCGGCACCCGGGAACACAACCAATGGCAACAGTCCCAACACGGTGGTCAGGGTCGTAATAAAAATGGGACGGACGCGAGTCTTGATGCTCAGTGGAATCGCCTCACGCGGCGTCAGGCCTTCCAGACGCATATGATTCAGTGACTGATGCACGATCAGGATAGGATTGTTCACGACCGTCCCAATCAGGATCACAAAGCCCAGCATCGTCAAGACATCCAGTGCCTGAAAGACGAACAGATTCAGCACGGTCAAGCCAAGTATTCCGCCAACCGCACCCACCGGCACACTGAAGATAATGACAAATGGGTGCAGCCACGATTCGAACAGGGCCGCCATCAGCAAGTAGGTAATCGCCAGCGCCATCAGCAGATTCCACTTCAATGCCGCCCACGCCAGCCGAAGTTTGTCGGCGGTCCCGGACAACGTGATCAGATAACCGCCATCCAACATGTCCGTTTCATGCAGGGGAGTCACGATCGACTCATTGATTTTCTGCATGGCATCTTCCAGAGGCATCGTCACGGGCGGAGTCACCTGAATCGTGATCGCTCGCTGGCGTTCGCGGCGAGCAATTTGTTCGGGACCGCTGCTGAGACTGATGTCCGCCACGGCAGACAGTGGGACCAGCTGACCGTTCGCCGTCGAAATCGGTAGTTCTTTCAGATCCTGAGTTCGTTGTGCAAAGGACTCGTGGCCGATTATTGTCAGGTCAATCTTGTCACCTCCTGTGAAGAAATCTCCGGCGTAAGCGCCGTCAATCAGAGCATCAACCGTATATCCCAGATCCGCAGCGTTGATGCCCATCTCGGAAGATTCCATCAACCGCGGTTCGATGTGAATCTCCGGCCCCGACAAATCCAGACTGGGCCGTGGCATCGCCTGAGCATCCGGCAGCAGCTTCTTAACGTCCGCCAGAACCTTTCCTCCGATGGCCACCAGCTGCTCCAGATCCGGTCCGGTAATCTCGATGTCGATCGTTCGTCCCCCCGAAAGTCCTCGTTCAAACAAGCTGGACTGCTTGGCAACGGCCATCGTGCCTGGAAACTGCGAACCAACTTCTTTGATCAAAGGAATCAGCTCTCGCACACGATTTTCATCGTCCGCTCGAAAGCCCATAAACACCTGTCGCCCGCGCACCACGTAAAAGTAGTAGTTGATGATCGGGTATTCCAGCTGATCCGCCTCGGGGCTGCCCGGGTCCGCGTTCCAGTACGGTTTCAGGTCGTCCTCAATTTTCGCTCCCATCGCCATTAACTGATCCATGTTGTAACCAGGCGGCGGAGACACGCTGCAGAAGACAAAATTCCTGTTGCCTGACGGCAGGTATTCGACCTTTGGCCAGAATAAATAGCTAAGTCCGATCGAAGCTCCGACCATCACCGCCACAACGGTCAGCGACCGCATTGTTCCCTGCTGAATCCAGCGATTGGTACTAATCACCAGATCAACACACTTAGTGCCAACGGACTGCAACAGGCCTGGTAACCAGCCACCCGCAGATTCATCCTGCGCGGGGCCGGACGCCTGATCCGCAAAAGCATTGTCACCTGCCCGGCGCCGAAACAATCGTGACGCCGCTGTGGGCACGACGGTAAATGAAATCACCAACGACAATCCCACGGCACAGCTGATCGCCAACGCGATGTCACGGAACAGCTGCCCAGCCATCTCCTCCACAAACAGCACGGGCACAAATACGGCGATCGTGGTCAGCGTGGAAGCCACAACAGCCCCCATCACTTCCTGAGTGCCTTTGACGGCTGCGCTCACCGCGTCTTCGCCGGACTCAAAGCGGCGAAAGATGTTCTCCAGTACCACCACGGCATTGTCAACCAGCATGCCGACGGCAAAAGCAAGGCCAGCCAGACTGATGACGTTCAGCGACCGTCCCATCAGGCCCAGCAGCAGAAAGGTACCGATGACGCTCACGGGAATGGCCAGCCCAACGACCAGCGCTCCGCGACCGAACCAGAATCCAGCGATGATGACCAGAGCCAGCGTCACCAAAACGTAGTTCGACGAAATGTAAGCCGCCGCCAACGCCGAAGCCGCGATCAGTGGCACGACCAGCAGAGTCCGACGCCCCAGATGCAGAAACAACAACAGCACGATCATCGTCAGGGCGCCGCCAATGAAGATATTCTGCTGCACAAGTCCGATCGCCGAATGGATATACTCCGTTTCGTCGTAGTACTGATAGAGCTCCAGTCCACGTTGTTTCAGCACTCCGCTGTTAAGTTCGATGGCGGCGGCGCGAATTCCGTCCATCACGGACAACACGTTGGCGCCCGACGCTCGCCGAACTGCAAGGCCATTGCTGGAAATTCCGTATCGACGGGACACACTGTCCGTCTTTTTAAAACCGATCTTCACTTCGGCGACATCCCCGACGTAAATCGGTGCTCCGCCGCGGACGGCCAGGACCTGCTGTTTCACCTGTTCCGGACTGCGAAACTGGCCGAGCGTGCGGATGACCCACCGCCGTTTGCCTTCCCATAAATCGCCGCCCGATGTGTCCTTGTTCTGGCTCCGCAGCGCATCGCGAATGTCGGTGATCGTCAGCTGACGGGCGGCCAGTCGATCCGGATCGACAACAACCTGTAGCTCCTCCTGCCGACCGCCATAGGTGTATGCATCAGAAACACCAGGCACGCGTTCCAGCCGTGTTTCAATAACGTCTTCGGAGAACTTGCGCAGCTTCTGCAGATCCAGATCCGGCGGCAGTAATTCCTTCAGTTCCGGGTGCTGGTCACCGTGCTGCTTCCATGCCTGCTGCAGGCGGAACACTCGCAGTCCGGTATTCATGGCTTTCCGAGCGGGTTCAAGATGTTCCGCCAGTTCCGGGTGGTTACGCTGGAATTCCTCGATTCGCTGCAGTTCAGGCGGACGCGCGGTCAGAACGAATCGAGCAATCGGGCTGTCCGAATTATTGGACGCACGAATGACCGGTTCCGTCGAATCAATCGGATACTCACGGACCTGCTGCAACCGAGTGCTGACGCGCAGCATGGCGTCTTCGATGTTTGTGCCGACAACGAATTCCAGCGTGATGCGAGCCGATGAATCAAGACACTCGGAACTCATCTTGATCAGACCCTCAGTGCTTTGCAGCTGCTCCTCCTGCTCCTGAACGATTTCGCGTTCGACTTCCTGAGGACTGCCGCCTGGCCAACGGGTCTCAACGCTGAGCACCGGATTCTGCACTTCCGGCGCCAACTGCTTGGGCATGCGGATCAGACAGATGGCTCCAAACATCACCGTCAGCAACACGCCCACCGAGACTTTGACCGGGTTCTGAATAAATGATTCCACAAGCCGCATCGTCAGTCCGCCACAGAAGTGTCGGACTCTGCGGCCATGCTGACCGAGACTTCCTGACCGTGCTTGAGCCGTTCGTTACCACGTACCACTACGACGTCACCGGCTTTCAGTGCTCCTTCTACCTGGACCAGCCCGGCATCTGAGACGCCGAGAGTAACAGGCACTGAACGGACCGTTGCGGACAAATTCCCGTCACCGACCGGATCCACAATGAAGACGTAGCGTCGGCTGCCGTTGAGAACCAGCGCGTCCTTCGGTACCAATGGCATCACGGTTCGATCGCCCGTCGGCAGAATGGCTCGAGCCAGCATGCCAGCCATCAGCACCGGACGCCCTTCGTTCATCCTGTTCTGCAGACGAATGTTTACCGGAAACGTCCGAGTCCGGCTGTCGGCGATCGGGACAACCTGTTCAACGCGGCCCGTGAACACCTCACCGGGGAGTTCCTGAAATTCAATGCGAACATCACGGCCGCGCTGCAGTCGAACCGCCTGTTCGGCAGGTACGTTGCACAGAATCTCAACCTGTTCGAGTGCGATCACATCGGCGATGGGATCGGCGTTGCTGACCCATTCGCCGACCTCAGTGTGTTTCGCCGTGACGAAGCCGTCGAATGGCGCGTAAATCGTATATTTCAGAATTCGGTCGTCGATAAGGTCTACCTGAGCTTGCTGCAAATCAACGCGTGCCCGTCCCTGAGCAATCTGCTCTGCTCGCGGACCCGATTCGATGCGACTCAGGGCCGCCTGCAGAGCCAGCAGACTTTGGCTGGCCGCCTCTGCCCGCTCTTTCGCATCATCCAGCTCGGTCGGATTAATTGCCTTCCTTTGCACGAGCTGCTCCTGTCGTGTCAGCCGAGACAGAGCATTCTTACGAATCGCCTGTGCCGCCAACATCCGGGCCCGGGCTTCTGAGATCTCTTCCGGTCGTGAGCCATTCTGCAGTTCGTGGAGTTCTTCCTTTCGCAAGTCTAGTTCCGCCTGGGCTGCCTTAAGTTCGATCTTCAGCGTGCCGGTACGCAAATGGGCCAGCGCATCTTCCTTCTCGACAGCGTCGCCGACGTCAACCAAAAACTCCATCACGCGACCATCCACCGCGGTGCCAACCGTGCTGCTTTGAATCGGCATCACCGATCCAACCACGCGATGCCCCACGTTCACTTCTCGCTCAACAACGCGCGTGACCACCACAGAACCGGGTTGCGCATGCACCGATTCTGCAAGGGCGGCAAGAAGACACGACATCATCGTCAGCGCGAATGGCGTCTGTGCATGCGTTGATAACATTGATAAAGCCTCGAAGGCTGGCGGGGGTTGGTGGAGGGAGTTCAGGTCATGCAGGCAACAGGCGTCCGGCGATTCAAACATGCGTCGGGGACATCAGAATTATTCCCGGAACAAGAGGCATTTGCACGCGTAGAGTGAAAAGTCACTCGAATCTCCGTGAGCCCGGCAGATCAGTGACGTCTGTCTGTGAGCAAACGCCAGGTCGCAATGGAAAAAAACGGAGACCGATATAGGCCGCATCGCCGTTGCTTTTTCCGTCGTGCTGGCAGCCTGCACTACGTCAAAACCCGGGGACTAACGTCCCTACGCTGGCCGGATTCCCATCTGTTTCATTTTCTGCTGTAGACTTTGCCGGTGAATCCCCAGCCGCCGCGCGGCCGCACTCACGTTGCCGGACTCCATTTGCAGCGCCCGTTCAATCATGAGTCGTTCGAAGGATTCCACCAGCTGGTTGCGGGCTTCCGTCAATGGCAGGTCATAGTAGCGTTCGAAGGCATCGTCATCCGCCGCGGATCGTGTCGGGGCGAGTCCGACATCTGCCGGATGAATGACTTCGCCTTCGCACAACGCTGCTGCTGCGCTGATCATCTGTTGCAGTTCGCGGACATTGCCTGGCCAGGTGTGTTGCAGTAATGCCGCCACGGTTTCGTGCGCCAGGACAATCTTCGCAGGTCCGGGACTCGACGCCAGAAACTGCTTCGCCAGCAACAGAATGTCTTCGTGCCGGTTGCGTAGTGGTGGAATGAACAGCTCAATGCCTTTCAGACGAAAATACAGATCCTGACGAAATGCCTTATCTGTAATCGCCTGATTCAGGTCCTGATGTGTGGCACTGATAATTCGCACGTCCACTTTGACGCACTCTTCTGTGCCGATGGGCTGGACGATGCCTTCCTGCAGAACCCGCAGCAAACGCGTTTGGATGGGGGCCGGCATGTCTCCGATTTCGTCCAGGAACAGGGTCCCGCCGTCCGCCTGGCGAAAGACACCTGTGCGGTTTCGGTCCGCCCCGGTGAACGCGCCTTTGACGTGCCCGAAGAGTTCACTTTCCACAAGCGATTCGGCGATCGCCGCAGTGTTAACGGCGACGAATGGTTTGCCGGATCGGTTACTGCGATCATGAAGTTCACGCGCAATCAGTTCCTTGCCGGTACCGCTTTCACCTCGAATCACCACCGGCAACGAAGTTGCGGCGGCCTTCTCCACGCTTCGGAACAAATGCTGCATCACAGAGCTGGCACCCAATAGAGCTCCGAAACGTGCGGGTTTGTCGTTTGTTTCCAGCTCCGTGACACGAGTCTGCAGATTGACCCGTTCTTCCGTTCGCGCCGCAATGGATCGAATATGTGCAACGTCGTACGGCTTCGTGATAAAGTCAGTCGCCCCGCAGCGAATGCACTCGACGGCCATGTCGACACCGTCATTTGCCGTCACCACGATGATTTCCGGCGTGACTATGGACGGGTCCTGCTGCAATTCTTTCAGCACGAACAGGCCGTCCTTTTCCGGCATGTTAAGATCCAGAAAGACCAGGTCCGGACACTGCTGTCTGATCTGAGCCAGGGCCGCGACGCCGTCGTCTGCCTCAAGAATCAATCGGCGATCGCTCTTGAGCGCCTTGGTCATGCCATAGCGAGCGGCTGGCTCGTCATCAACGATGAGAATCTTCATAGCGGCAGCATAACCTCAAACACTGTTCCTGACGAATCGCTGGTGCACGTGATTGTGCCGTTGAGTTCTCGTACACGTTCACCGACAAGGTACAGGCCCAACCCGGTGCCATCCGGCTTTCCCGTCACAAACGGAAGAAAAATCCGATCCTGTAACTCCGGGTCAATTCCGCCGCCGTTGTCGCGAATCGCCAACACCGCCGCTGTGCCGCTGATTTCTGTAGTGATCAGAACGTGCGAGTCCTCGCCTCCCGTCGCGGCTTCGATGGCGTTCTTGATGAGATTCAACAGGATCTCGCTGAGCGTGGCATCGGTCGCGGGAACCGTTGTCTTCCCCAAATGAAGTTCTGTCCTTACCTGCACGCCGCGCTGGCGGGCAAGGTGTGTCAGGATGTGAAGCAGCCGTTCAATGACCCGGTCCGGAGCAACACCAACGTGTGTCGCATCGGCGGGGCGCGAGAAGTCCAGCAGCCGTTGTGTGGTGGCGGTCAATCGGTCGATTTCTGAAACGATCAGTTCCACGTCTTTCGAATGTTCACTGTTGCCTCCAATGTCTTCCTGCAGCAGCGTCGCAATTGTGCGCATCGAAGACAATGGGTTTCGAAGTTCGTGTGCCAGTGAGCCGGACAGCAACCCCAGGACCGACAACTTTTCCTGCTGGACGGCTCGTCGCTCAGCGGACTGCCGTGCGTCTTCCAGCTGACGGTTGTGTATCGTGGCAGCAAACTGGTCGACCAGCATCGCTGTGGTGTTCAACTGCTCGTCGTGCAGTCGGTCACCGCTGACAGGTGTTCCCAGCAGCAATAGTCCGTGAATATCGCGGTAATCGATCCGAAATGCGGCAATCAGATCAAGCTGTCGCAGCACTTCCAGTTGGCGTTGGTCGGTACACCGAGAGCGATCGATCCAGCGATCGAAGTCCGTGGCCGCCAGGACGGCGGCGGCGTTTTTAACAGTGTCGTCTGAAAATGTGGTTTCGTTTTCGACATCGGTCGCTGAAACAGCCTGTTGCAGCGGTTCCTCAAGCATCAGCCACGAAGAGCGCAGCCGGAGCGCATCGCAGATACCGTGTGTGAACCATTTGGCAATGCCCTGAACATCATCCGTCGCCCGGCGGGAAAGCTCGACTGACAATTGCCGCGTGGCATCCCTGGCTTCCACCACGTCACCGCCGACAAGGTAACTGAGCCCCTCGCGAACTCGCTGACGCAATGGCGCGTAGGCCAGCACCATGGCGACCAGCAGCAGACCTTCCAGGACGACAAAGTCAAACTGAAGATCCTCGCTGAAACGACTCATCATTGGCGATATTGTCAACCGGTGCAGATAGAAGCCGGCCAGCAGAATCGCCCCGTACGCCAAAGTGCGTTCAAACACCAGCGGCAACAGTCGCCGTCGAAAAAGATACCACGCGAACACCAGTGTTGGTACCAATGGAGACAGATTCGTGACAAGGCGAAGGATCGGTTCATACCTGGCTGTCGGCGGTGTCGCTACGTACCAGATCGTCAGAATCGTGACCGTCACAAGCCCGATGGAAAACTTCAGCAGAAATCGTGCGGCGGAAATCGATTCGCCCAGATTGTGACGACTTCGCAGGAACAGACCGGCGGTCAGCAGATTGGCGAAGATCAGCCAGACCAGATAAGGCGATTGAAACCTGATCGTCGCAACCATGAAGTCACGGCTGCCGGATTGCACAATTCCTGCGGAAACAGCCACGACAAACAGGGCTGGAACATAGATCAACAGATAGCGACGATCCGTCGTCGGATGAGCGATGCTACCGGTTCGATAAACACGCAGCCCGGAGTGCAGGATGGCGCAGCTGAGCAGCAGCAGCCCGCCCGCCATGGTCGTCATACACGCCGAGTCCAGCCATGTTGCCGCAGCGCCTTTTGTTTCTCGCAACAGAGTGTGAAGAAAACTGCCAAGGTGCCACAGAGTTGCCCCCAGTAACGCACATTTCAGCCAGACCGCTGTCTGCGGACGATTGATCCGTTCCAGGACAACAAGCAGCAGCACCGTGTCGATAACGGCGGCAAACCCCATGCAGAAGAGTTCAATTTGCGGCAGCATTTGAGATAACGGCGCGTGGGAAAAGGAACAAAAGCCCACTCGATTATAGCTGCGCAGTCAAAGAATGCTGTCGAGTCAGGATCCACGGCCAACGGGAGCCGAAAACACGCCCCCTTGCGGCCGCTGAAATCGACCGTCAAAGACGGCCCCGCGTCAGGGTTTCTCGCCACGAGCCAGTCGGGTATTGATATCAGCGATGACCGGCTCGATATCGGCTATGGATTCAATGACGTAATGTGCGCCGGCTTCCTGGAGTTTCTGGCGGGTTGTTTCAACTCGGCGCTGGATTTCTTTCTCAGAGAGAGCTGCCTCCTCTTCTCGTGAATTGATGAGCATGTAGTTGCTGTAACGCGACACACCCACAGCCCAGCAGCCGGCGTTAAGTCCTTCGCCGACGCCCCCGACGGTATCATCTACTTTCACGACCGATTCAATCGGCCACGCGTCAAGCAGGTCAAGATTCCTGTAGACCATGAACGGCTTCGGCCGCGCGCCGTTGATGACTTCGTCACCGGCGACTGTCGCGTCAGGAGTAAATCCCTGTTTGATCGCCGCTTCCAGCAGCACATCGACCATCACCCGAGTAAAGCCGGTGGAGACACCAATTTTGATGCCCTTCTTTTGCAGCCGCTGCGTGACTTCCGCTGTTTCGGGCAGCAGGTCGGTGTACTTCGGCAGACAGGCAACCTGGGCGGGAACAAAGTCGGCGAACATCCTGTCGACGTCATTCTGGTCCGGATATTTACCATGAACCGTCTTCCACCGTTCTCGGATGATCGGGTCCAGCGTCAGCTGCTCAATGTGCAGGTCTTTGCGCAGGCCCATCGGACCACGGGCTTCGTTCATCGAAACCTCGACGCCCTGATTCCTGAAGACTTCAGCAAACACGATGGCCGGGGCAATCACGTAAGCATCGGCGGTGGTGCCTGACCAGTCAAGGACGAGAGTTTTGACCTCGCCACGGTACTCACGATGAAATCGAAAATCTGACATTGTGAAGAACTCTCCTCGGATAAATGAAACACTAACCTGAGCGGCACGGCGCAAGCCGCCGGTTACTCGGCACCGGTGCCTGGCGTGAAATCAGGGGACTGACGTCCCCCGCTCACCTTGTGCAGGGTTTTTCGAAAGTAATGCGAACAGTGACTTTGAAGTCGTGTGTCGCGGGTTATTGGAAAGTCGATTGGCGTCCACCTGAGTCACAAGTCGCTGGATGGCCGCATTGCTTGTGATGCCCACCTGGTCCAGAGAATTCGGGCAGCCCACCGCGGAAATCAGGTTCTCGATCTTACCGCACGCGGCTGCAACGCTCTCGACCCCCAGCAGTTCCGTGATGCACCTGATTCGTGTGAGCACATGTTCCGGACCACGAGGGTCTGCACAGTCAGTTTCGGAAACCTGCGCGTTGTAAGCCAGCATCGGACTGAGTGTCACGGCCACTGCGATTCCGTGAGGAGTTCCGTATTCCGACGAAATCGAATACGAAAGTGCGTGGGACGCCGTCGTCTTACTGATGTTGATCGCCTTGCCAGCCAGGTGCGATGCTCGACACATGGCTTGACGAAGTTCGGCCGTTGGACCGTGCGTTGCACCCACCAGAGATTTCCACGCAAGACGCGCCGATTCCGTCGCGTATGCAAGTGATTCGTCGGTCGCACCGACTGCCCAGATCGATTCGATCGCCTGGCAGAAAGCATCCAGTCCCGTCGCCGCTGTAATGCTGGCAGGCAGGCTGTGAGTAAGCGTCGAATCGACGATTGCGTAATCGGGCAGCAGGGCATTGTGCGCCACCGAATACTTTACTCCATCCACATAGGCAACAGCAAAGTGTGTGGCTTCACTTCCGGTGCCTGCCGTTGTCGGGACCGCAATCAGGGGCGGTCCGCTTCGCTGAATACCGGACTTGCCAATGATGATGTCGCGGGCAGATGTCGGCTGGCAAGCCAGCGTCCCGATCAGCTTTCCCAGATCAATCGCTGTTCCACCACCCAGTGCGATGACCACATCCGGATCTGCTTCGCGAAACTGTTCGATGCCGCGTTCCACATCATGAAGTTTCGGGTTCAAATCGAAACCCGAAAATCGAGTGACGCAGCGATCGCGGAAATGAGGCTCCAGAAGTGCCGCAGCTCCGGAAGCCGTGTAAGCCGATTCGTCGACGACAAAATACAATCGCCGTGCCGAAACTCGATCGATAATCGCCCCGACTTCAGCAAGTGCTCCGTCCTGCAGGTGAACGACACGCTGTTCGACCTGACTCATCTTCCGGATGCCTGTACGGTTTCAGGAACTGCGTGCGCAAGAGGGTCGGCACGGCACATTGCACGTCGCGGGAACACTGAGTAGGGTGTACACATATTGTGATTGTAAATCAACACGGCGGTACACGAACTGTGACTTTAAATCAACAACCGCAAAACCCTGACAGCGGACCCTCTGATTCGCTGGCTCCGGGGTCAGACGACCGGCTCGCACACGAAGCACGCCCGTTCCGTGCAGCGCAGTGGCGGATGCTGCTGGCGACGATGTTCTGTTACCTGTTTTTCTATACCGGCCGGCAGACGTTTGGTTTCGCCATTCCCGGGATCCAGGAGGAACTGGGACTTTCCAAAACGACGCTGGGCTGGATCAGCGCGGCGATATTGTGGGCCTATGCTCTGGGACAATCGATCAATGGCAACCTTGGCGACAAGTTCGGGGGCCGTCGCCTGATGAGCCTGGGAGCAATCCTGTCCTGCGGGCTGAACTGGATTGTCAGCTTCGGCACGAATGTGACAAGTCTTGTCATTCCGTGGGCCGCTAACGGTTATGCACAGTCCATGGGCTGGGCCCCGGGAAGTCGCGTCCTGTCGAACTGGTGGCCGCACCGGAATCGCGGGAAGGCGTACGGTGCATACGTGTTTGCAGCCGGCATGGCGTCGGTGTTGGCCTTCACGACATCGACGCTGATTCTGGAGTTCGATTTGGGCTGGCGCTGGATCTTTCGTCTGCCTGTGCTGCTGCTGCTGGTCGGCGGCGTCAGTTACTGGTTTCTTGCGCGCGATCGTCCGGAAGACATGGGATTTCCGCCGCTGCCTTCAGACGACGACAGTGAAAACGGGCAGGGCGGTCAGCCGAACGAGGAAGGTGTCATGGTCGAGTCGTCGTGGAACCGATACCGTCACGTTCTTTCGAATCGTCCGTTTCTGATTGCCAGCGTATCGATCGGTTTCCAGAATCTGGCACGTTATGGTTTGCTGATCTGGGTGCCCGTACATTTTCTGGGAGAGGACTGGAAGAACTCCGATACGAAGTGGGTCAGCATCGCGCTGCCGATCGGCATGGCGCTCGGAGCGATGACGAGCGGCTGGATGTCGGATCGTTTTTTTCGCTCGAATCGATCACGCGTGATCGGACTGTTCATGCTGCTGGCAGCCGCCTGCTCGCTGATCATGTATATGCTTCCGCGAGACCATGCCATGAGTGTTCCAATGTTGGTCTTAACCGGTTTCTTTGCTTATGGACCGCAATCAGCATTCTGGGCTCTGTGCCCGGATCTGCTGGGGAAGGAACGGGCGGGGACGGGAACCGGCGTGATGAACACGTTTGCCTATGCGTTCGCAGGCTTTGGCGAGCCATTGATTGGCTGGATGATCGAGGCACGCGGCCAGACAGAATTAATTTTCGCTGTCGTAGCGGCATCCTGCCTGATCGGTGCGATGATTTCTCCGTTCATTCGTCGGTGAACACGATCCTGTCGCCAAGTGTGTCACAGGTCAGACCGCGATGTTTGGCCTCCAGACCGAAGTGGATTTACAATCAACTTATGAATCTTGTCGAACTCGCTCAACGAATCCGTTCACTACGGCTCGACCGTCGCCTGACGCTCGAAGCAGTCGCCTCGCGCACAGGCCTGACGCGCAGCTGGCTTTCAAAAGTGGAGAACTTCCGCGTCACGCCGTCACTACCCGGGCTTGTCAGCATCGCGCAGGCGCTGGGTGTTTCTGTTTCTCAGTTGGTCGAAGGCCTGGACGAGACACCACAGTTTGTGGTCATCCGCAGCAACGAGCGAAAGGTCGTCCAACGCGATCAATCACCGCAAAACAAGTCGGTCTACGAGTCGTTAGGCCATAAACGAATGAACCGGGTGATGGATCCGTTTCTAATCACGATCCCGGGTGGCGTGTCGCGGGAAAAAGCGCTGGCTCACGAAGGCGAGGAGTTTCTGTACGTGCAGTCAGGATCGGTCCAGTTCGAATACGACGGGGACACGGTCTCATTGCGAACCGGCGACAGCCTTTATTTTGACGCCAGAGTTCCTCACCGATTGATCAACCCAAACAAGCGGCCTGCGACCGTTCTGTGCGTATTCAGTGAACTGTCCCCGGACCATCCATGATGTCTGTAAGCCGCAAATTTGCCGGCGGCGTGAACAAGATCTGTCTGATTCTCAGGGTACGGTTTTGAGCGCGACGACTGTCATTCCAGACGCAGGTTGTCCACAAAGAATGTTGCGCGGCCTTTCCGAACCGTCAGAGCCTTCACCGCGAATTCGACAGCCGCAAATACGTCCCCCGATCAAGAGGTGCCGAGCCTTTGGTGAGGTCGGACACTGCTTTTGCGTGTTCAGTGTCTGCGAAGGCAAAGTTTTACAATGGACGGGATTGGGACGACCTATAGTCGAATCGTGGACGCAGAGTGTGTTAGTTGTGACCAAGTGGCCAAAGTGGAGTGTCGGTCACAAGCTTCAGCGATGACTCCCAATTCGTTCGAGTAGGTGATCGTATTAATTCTATGCCCCCGGGAGGGACAGTGAGTAACATCACCGATCAATCAGTTTTGATAATCGTGCGGTCGAAACTGGTGTTGAAAGCTTGGCTTCTGCGCACCTTGCGGTGGTGTCATTTGAAGGCGGGAGATGCGTCAAGTCGACAGTTACGGCGCCGCGACACATTGTGAAGTGAAAACAGTTCAATTCGTTTTTCTGGTCTCGGGGAAAGTCAAACAGGTGTGCGACTTCAACCAACAACGGTGACTGATGGGAATGACCGATCGGGGACATTCCGAGTTAAGATTCCAAATCGTTTGAGAACGAGATTCTGGTCCTTTGTGCGCACAACACCCGAGCGCTCCATATCGTCACGACCAGCGGACAGAGGCTTTACACCCGTGCAATTGAGCACGTTGATGGCGCGCCTCGATCGTATTTTTTCGTCAATATGCCGTCGAGTCAGGAGAGGCGTTTGGTGGTCCTGCTTGACTCAGGCAAGCTGTTGAGCTTTGACGTCTATATTTCTATTTCGAAAACAACGAAACCTGTCAGAAGCATAAGGGCTCCGACGATCGCTAAGGTCAGCATGAAAAGAATCGAGAAGGAGGAACAGTTTGTCGTTCCTGACAACGCGGATTCACTTACGATTTCGACCGAAATCCTGAATATGTCCACCGGAACCAAAGGAATTGCGCTGGCCGTGACTGCCCAGCCACCAGCTGTTGGTGGAGTGTTCACTCTCAGCCGTGAAGATAGGTACCAACAGGCGTGGTCCCACTACTCGAACGACATATGCTTCTTCGCTAAGCATATCCCAGCCGCCCGCAGAGTTGTTTTCGGCAGTCGAAGTGGCGACTTACTCACGTATTCTGAAGAAGGTGTGCCACTTTCGTTGTTCAGCCTGTCTAAGCCGGCTCGGTGCGCGGCCGCCTTTGTCACCCGCAAGGGAAATTCCGGGCTTGTCGTCGCGCACGGTGTTGGGGAACTGACGATTTTCTGGACGCCAGTTGTTGATGGTCCTGACGGTCTGTTTGCAGAGATCACTGAACATCTCCGTGATCATGAGATACTTGATTTTACTGATCACACACCAGCGCTGGCGATACTGCGATGGTGTGCTGAAGGCAATTCGTTACACGCCAGAATTCCGTCTCGTCTTCAGTGGCAAGTGCCTGAAGAATTGTTTCCTGGATTCATTGGAACAATTAACTGCTGGCTTCGAGAAAGGCCGAAAGAACACAACACGCTGTGGAGAATCCTTGAAGAATGGATTCCAACACAGCGCGTGCCAGCGAACCTTTCGACGTTTGCCGATGAATGGCGCAGCCGCATTGTGCAACATTTGGGAGGTATGGCGCGACATCGATTCAATCAATTGTCGGCCAACCTGAGTTCTGCCCTGGACGACGCGGACCAACCGTCTCTGGACTGCGTTGATGCGGGCATCCGGTCGTTCGAATCTCATGACACGGAGTCATGCGCCGAATCGTTGTCAGAAGCGATTCAGTTTCTGACAGCTCATCCTGAAGTACCTGTCTATTACGATCGTATTGCCAGATTGCCACTGTACAGTTCTGTGGAAGGGATTGTGAATTCACCGGAAAACGGTGATCGCGCCGCAATTCTGCTGACAGACTCTTCGCTCTACGAAATCTCAGTCACCGAGTGTTCTGAGAGGGAATTTGATCCATCGCTGCACATCCAACTGCTCCGACTGGAGACGACGGGGCGACCAACGCGAATTGGTGGCGTCTGCATAACGCCGCAAGCAACCTACTGCGTGTCAGATGATCGCGTCTGCGACATCATACCTGTTGACGGTGGTGTCAAACGAGTAATACCTGTCCATCAGGACTGTCCTGTCAGCATCGCCGCGCGGGGTGGTGAAGTTATTGTGGGATGCATCAGTGGTGCCCTTTTTCGACTTAGTAAATCTGACACATTCGACGAGTTCAACGTCCCCCGGAATCAGTCACCACTGATGTCACTGGGTTTGGGCAGATTTAGAAACCCCGGCATTCTTGATCTGGCCGTATTCGAAGAAGAAGGTGGGTTGGCACTGTTCAACACGAAAACAAGACAGAGCGAACAGATTGCGGAGTGCAAATACCGTCCAACTCAGATCATAATTTGTGACACCAATGAGGATGGACTTGAGAACGTGAACTATTTCGACCCATACCGTTCTAAGGTAAGATGTATTTCAGGAAGGGCCCTTGACAAGAGTTGGGAATCGAGGGAATTAGTCCATTCTGGAGTGTCATCAATCGGTTTGCTGCGGAATTCCGTCCCCACTGGAAAAGATACAACCCACGTAGTCTTCGGCACAGACGACGGAAACCTGTATCGAGTGGGTGATGAGAATACCCAGCCCAGCCTGATTGCGACGACCTCTTCGTGGGGCCACGGAGCTACGTTTGACGTGAAAACTGCAACGTCTCTGCCGCGCCTGTTGTGCCCGGAAACGTTGCCGTTTCCGGGGTCGGATGGATCACCTCGTCCTGTGGAGAACTGCTCGTTACTTCGTCAAATCAATATATAGACGTTTGGCGTCCCTATGCTTCGGACGAAATAATCCGCTACAACGAAAGATGCGTGCAGCGCGAGCAGCCCTCGAATTTTTCGGTTTTTGCTTCACGCACGAAAGACCCACAACTTGTCTCCCATAGCAAATCTCTGATTGCCGCTCGTGATCGAATCAAGCGGGTCATCAAAGATTCGGACAAAAAGCTGATCGTACTTCGAGCGCTCCCGGGAGCTGGCAAATCTCTGCTGCTGGACGGTTTGGAAGCGGAAAAAGGGAGAGTTTGGAACGCAGTCTGCAGAGTACGAATCCCGGGGCTGTATCCAAGTCGAACGGTTTTTTCCGCCACCTTGTGCTAACGATTCGTAAAGCCTATCGGCAGGGGGTCGATGCCACGACAGCAGAAGTTACAGCAGCAAGTCCGTCGCAGGCACGTGTCGAGAATTTTTTGGCGCGACCCTCCGGGGATGGCTCAGGAAGCATCAGCGGGCAATCTGTATCACGTACGAACGCTTCAATCCGAACGGGCCACTCCTTGAAGATCATGAGGCGGAACTTGGAAGTCAGGTTTCGGAGATACTTTGTGACTGGGCTGAACAATACGGTCCTGAGATCCGGTTTGTCGCATTAAGTGAGAAACTGGAAGCTGGAATTGCCGACCGACTGCCGTCTCGTGTCACTTCAGTGATGTGTACCCGGTACTCGCGAAATGTTTGAGCTGGGGATATGGCGACACCGGGCGTCATGGATTCAATCAATACGGCGTGGATGACCGAGGCCATAATTTCCGACACAGTGATTTCTTCGACGAAGAATTCGTCAGACAGTTCTGGAAGCCGTTAATCGAGAGCGACACTCTTGTGCCATCGGAATGGGAAGAAAACGCACCGTCGCCGTCCTGGATACTCGGCATTCTTTCAGTACTACCGATCCAATGGATGATTTGCGGAGTCGCGGCGGTTGCTGCTTACTTGCTCGCGATGGCTGTTTTCGCAAAGTAAACGTTGCTTCGGACCATCCATAATCATTGTGCCGAGCGCGACTACGACACGATCGATCGCTACTTTGTTGCCTCAAAAAACATTACTTGCCGTTGAATGAAGGTCCGATCAAGACGAAATCTACGCTGGAGGCCGTTCATTTGCCTTCAGGATTTCGTTTCTGCGTGAGCTGCCACCGATGGTATCGACAAGAGAAAACCGTCAATTATTGTAGACGATACAGAGCAGCATGCAGGTGAGTGTTTTGCCCCCAATGCGAAGGGCTTCATCGCACGAAAGAAACTGTCGCGATGAGAACGACGACATTGGATTCTCGCAAAAGACCTTCATTCCAGACGCAGATTGTCCACAAAGAATGTTGTGCGGTCTTTCAGATTTGAGGTAAAGATCTGCACGAGCGAGATATGGTCCATTTGCATGCTGCGATTTTCCGGAGCCTGCCGGATCTCCGATATCACGATCAAGACGTTTCGTACTTCCCCAGGTTCCAGCGTGACGTTTCTGCGAAAACGGTCTTTGGAATCCTTGCCGCGCAGCTTGTGTTCGCGGTCCTGTACCTTGATTATCAGAGTCAGAGACCTGTCGGTCGGGTTGCGAAAATCGACCGCAAACGTTTGGTATCCCTGCCAGTCTGCATTTGGCCAAAAGAATGACACGCCTGGATACCTGGAGGGTTGCAGATCAACCTGCAATGATCTTTCACCGTGTGTGGACCATTCCGTGGACGGTGTCATGGTTGCGTTCTGAGCCTTCCAGCTGCCAAGTTCCAGAGGACGTTCAAAGGATGCCAGCAGCGGCATCTGACGCAACTGCTGAACACAGTCCCAGACATTCATCAAGGGGCCGGAACTGGCCACTGCGATGATGAGTACGACGATCAGGCCGGCAAGAAGTCGTTTCACGCCGGTCGCTTTCCGTCCGCTCACCCAGACGAAGGCAGCCAGCAGGCCAGCTGAATTCGCGGCCACGTCCTTCAGGCTGGGGTTGCGTCCGGCAAAATATTGCAGGAATTCACCAACCAATCCCAGAACGGTTAACAGTATGGCGACAACAGCCGTGCGACCGACGGTCATGGGAATGACTGTGGCAAGCCGTTTTGGAAGACCAACGGCCGAGGGATCAAGCAGACCGACAATCGTCAGCAACGTGCAGAAGAACGCTGGCGCATGAGCCAGATTAAAAATGTTCCCCCACAGCCGGCCCTCAACCGGAAACGGAAAGATGAGCCCGATTCCGACAGCCGCCAGAGCAAGAACGGCTAAGCGCAAACGACTTGCCAGCAGACTTCCGGTTGATGCAGCGGGCAGTCGCGGAGAATCAGGATGCGACATCGGCGGGACTCGTTCGGCGACCGTTGGCTATGCACTCATTGGATTTCAGTAGATCAGACTGTGCCGACACCGCACTGCCACATCACTTTGCTCGAACCTCGGACACCGGCTCCCGCCGGAGAGTAGGCCGGTTCAAATTCCAACCGGAACCAGGCGGGCCTCGTCAGGCCCCGCCTAACCTACTCCGGTGACGATGACTTTTCCGAACCAACGTCCGAAATCCCCTTCAGCATTCGGAGCAGGTCGCTGTCGGTTGTCAGGATCAGCCGGGTATTGGAGTCCAAAGCGTTTTCGTAAACCTCCAGCGTGCGCTGGAAGTTATAGAAGTCGCCCGTGGCCTTGATGGCCGTCGCATACGATTCAATAATCTCAGCTTCCACTTCTCCGCGAAGACGCTTGCTCTGTTCTTCACCTTCGCCAAGGATTTTTTCGACTTCAGCGTTCGTCTGGTTGATGATTTCCTGCTTCCGCCGCAAACCTTCGTTTTCATAGCGAGCAGCGATAGCCTCCATGAACGCCTTGAGTCTCTCGAAGGCAGCCTCCCTCACAGACGGGGCGAATCCAATATTACTCACGCCGACATCAACAAGCTCAATCCCTCGGTCGATTGAAGCGTCAGTCTGCGCGCCATCATCGACGGACAACTGAGCGACAATTCGCTGACGAATTTCCTCCAGGATCTTTTCCCGACCAACCCGGATTTGTGTCTGTTCAACCACCGCAGTCAGATCGTCGGTGGCGTCCGAAGGGTCCGCAATCGCTTCTGGAATATCGCTCAGCCCGAACGAATTTGTCAGTTCACGATCCGTGCTGCGAACGACTTCAGACAGTGCATAGGTCGTGATCACGTCGCGAACACCGGCGCGTACGCGTTGCAGTACCTGCTGCTCGGCGTTTTCCACAGTGCGCATCGACTTCACGAATTTTTCTGCGTCCGTGATTTTCCAGATAGCCCAGACAGAAACCTCAACCTTCTTTCCATCCTTCGTTGGCAGAGCCTCCAGAACATCTCTGGATCCACTGGCCCAGAACTGGCGCGTACGAGGCAGGCGACGGACCTCCTGGATCAGCGGGATTTTGAAATACAACCCCGGCTCGTCAATGCTCCGGATCGGATTTCCAAATTCCAGCACAACCCCCAGTTCCCGTTGGTTGATAGTGAACACGGAACTGTAGGCGGCCACCAGAAGAAGCACCACCAGAACAGCAACGGCGGGGCCGCGGACAGAGTTATTCGCAGGCATTAGCGGCCCCCTTCACTAAGATTCAGCAGCGGCAGCAGCTGCCGCAGATCGGAATCGATGATTGTTTTGTTTTCGACCTTCGACAGTACTTTTTCCAGCGATTCAAGGTACAGCCGCTGGCGTGTTTCTTCGGGAGCTTTCGCGAATTGTTCGTATTGTGCCATCAGGGCATCGATTTCACCCTTCACCTCCGATCTTCGCCGGGCTGCATATCCCTCTGCTCCGCGAATCGCCTTGTCACGTTCGGCTTGTGCTTTCGGCAGCAGCGTATTCTTTTCCTTGTTAGCCTCGTTCTCCAGTTTGTCACGCGTCTGATCAGCTTCGTTGATCGCGGCATAGGACGCCCTGACCTCTTCAGGCGGTGTCACTCGCTGCAGCTGTAGATTGGTAATGCGGATTCCGCATTCGTACTTGTCCAGCATCTGCTGCGTGGCAGCTGCCGCCTTGATACTGATTTCTTCCCGCCTGCTGGTCAGGACTTCGCCGATCGAATAGTCACCCACCAGCCGATTCATCACCGTCCGTCCCACGACAGTAATGATGGCCTGCAGATAGTCGTCCTGGCTCACACGCTCTGAATGAAACGTAAACAGATACTGCTGCGGATCTGCCACCTGCCACTGGACGGTCCATTCCACAACGGCGGCATTCAGGTCACCGGTCAGCATCAGAACGTCTTCTTCATTGACCCGTGCTGCGGCCACTTCTCCGGTAATGCCAAACGGCATACGAATGTTTCTTTCACGAACGTCCACGGTCAGCACTTCGTCGACAAACGGTATGCAGAAGTGGAGTCCCGGGCTGGCCGTTGAGTTGTAGCGCCCAAACCGCAATACAACCGCCTCTTCGTTGGGCTGGACGGTATACATGGTGCGTGAGCCCATCAGGATCACGGCCAGAAAAATCCCGCCGATGACGACGACGCGAGTTGCCCGGGCAACGTCCTCGCGTTTAAAGTCGAACTGGATGTCATTGGACATGATGTATCATTTTCTGTGTGCGTTTCAGTAGTTCAGCACTAAACGGACCTGAGGTCCGGTAGCGTTTGCGATGCGAACGTCCGGTGACGGATCCCTGGTTTCCGCTGTTGCGAAGGCCAACGAGCCGATCGCGTGAGCAGATTAAGGAATCTGGGGGATTCTTGCACATTGTGCTGCCGACCGGAACTCACTGCGACGGAGTCGTCGCACAAGTCCGTAAATCCCTGACGGCGCAGCCCCCCTGCGAGTGGATGCGGAGGAAGTTCCACGCCGTTGTTCGCCGTCATAATCGGTCTTATCGCGTCAAGTTATGTGTTCGCCGAGGTGACATACATCTTCGCAGGATTCATCAGCTTTCGATTCTGGAACAATCGTTCAACTGCCGATCAAACCTCCCAGAGTCCCGCAGCAGGCCGTTCTGCGCATGGGCGCGTCAATGGAATTTGAGATTTCCCATCAGGGAGCGGAGTTTGATCATGGAATATGACGTCGCGGTTATTGGAAACGATGAAGCCGCCTTTGAGATGCTGTGTCTGTCAGCGGCTTCGAAACGACGAACGGTCGCGATTTTGCCGGAATCCCGGCACTCGGCATGGCTGGTCGGACAGGCTCTGCGCCGGCTAATTTCGGATCTTCTGGTCGACCGAACGGCTCAACGTCGAGCCATGTTTGAACAGGCGGGGACGCCCAGGCTGCTGCAGGCACTGATCAGGCGAGCAATTGTTGACGAAGTCTCTGAACACGTTCAGATGCTGGAGAACATCGGTGTCGACGTGCTGCTGGGCGAAGCCAGGTTCACCGGAAGTCGGGATCTGATGGTATCGCTGGGAGTCGCCTGTAGTCGTGAACACGTGAAAGCTCGGCATCTGGTCATCGGAACAGGGATTCGTCGAACGGCGATACATCGACCACTCGGCCTGACGCCGTTCCACCGTCCGGAGTCACTATTCACCGGACGTCACCTGCCCGGCACCGCATGCATCGTTGGCGGTGGCGAGGTCGGCGCTGGTCTTGCAGCGCTGATCAGTCTGTTTGGGGTTCAGACTCGACATGTTTCTCGCCACGACAACGAATCCGTAATGCACGAACTGGCATCCGCCGCCGGAGTTCAGCTTGGTTACCATCCGGCAGATGCGGGGTTGCCGCAGTTTGGAGCTCCCTTCACGAAGCTGCACGCCGATGTCGTGGACTGTCGTCGTTCGGTTGGGTTCACCAACCACCTGAGCCTGAATGCGATCAATGTTGAGCCTGATGAAAATGGTCAGTTGTGGTGTGCCAGCAATTTTGAAACGTGGTGCGGTGGAGTATTTGGAATTGGCGACGTTGTTGGGTTTTCTCCGGATACCGCACTGCACGCATCGGTCCAGGCCGAACGAATCATGAGTTGCATGACCCATGCAATTCCTCGCCCACATCTGATGAAATCATTCGTGCGGGCGACTGCGGCGGTTTAGAACGGTTTACTTATTCACATGAACGCTTCTGACTGACTCACGGGCAGGCCTTATTTTCGGGCCGGAACGCATCCGTCGCGGCCACGAGTCGGCAGAGTACGCTGTACGTCCGTTCGAGAAATAAGTGGCGTAAGCTTCCAGCTTGCGATCCCGCACGACCCTTAAGTCACTATGAATTGCACATGAGCGTACGTCAGAACAGTTTGCCCTGAGAATCGTCGTCCGGCGATTGACCGGATTCAAGCGACGCATCGTTCGGAGGCGTCTTTCCTACGTGCGCCCAGGCGGCTGCTGTGATAACGCGTCCGCGGGGTGTTCTTTGAATCAAGCCCTCGCGCAGCAGATACGGTTCGATTTCGTCTTCCAGAGTGTCAGCCGGAATATTCATAGTGTGAGCAATTGCCTGCACGCCGGCCGGGCCGCCGGCAAAAACGGTAATTATCGTTTCGATGTACTGACGATCGAGTTCCTCCAGACCGCGATCGTCCACGCCTTTCATTTTTAATGCCTGATTGGCTACGTCCAACGTGATTATTCCGTTGACACGAGCATCAGCATAGTCTCGAGTCCAGCGGAGCCAGTTATTCGCTTTGCGCGGCGTACCACGTGATCGTAATGCAATCTGCCGAGCGGCTTCTTCTGAAGTTTCCGTGCGGAGCTTGGCTGCGTTGCGACGAACAATGGTGGTGAGTTCATCCAGTGTGTAAAAACTCAGATGCTCACGGCTGACGAATCGGTCTCGTAGCGGAGCGGTCAGCATGCCGCTTCTGGTGGTGGCTCCGATCACGGTGAATTGCTGCAGTTGCATGTTGATCGTGCGGGCGTTCAGTCCATCACCCAACGTGATGTCGACGCGAAAATCTTCCATTGCCGGATAGATAAATTCTTCGACGGCCGGCGGCATCCGATGGATTTCATCGATAAACAGGACTGATCCCGCACTGGCATTCGTCAAATACGGCAGAAGATCCTTGGGCGCGCTAAGAGATGGACCGGCGGTGATTTGAAAATCCGTTCCCAGTTCCTTTGGAATCACCATGGCCAGAGTGGTCTTGCCGAGTCCCGGTGGCCCATCGAGCAGCAGATGTCCCAGTGGTTCGTTTCTTTTCCGGGCGGCTTCCAGCAGGATGCGGATGCGTTCAACAACGGCAGATTGGCCTACGACATCCTCCAGACGCGAGGGCCGTAGCTCGTCGTCAAATTCGGGCTGGTCCAGACTGTCAGGAATCGCCGAACCCGGGACTCTTTGCCCCGCTTTGTCAGCCGGATCCTCGGCGGAAAAGTCGTCCTGCCGGATTGTGGTTTCTCTGGCCATTCCTTGAACCTTGCAACCTCCGGAGACGAAACCGGCTGAGGGAGTCGACTCGTGTATTTGACCTGGGGAAAGACAAGGAAGCGGCATTGCTGTCATGCTGCCCATCACGTCGTCTGGTGCGTCAGCAGTCTATCAGTCGGCCATCACTTCCTGCATGATATCGTCAGGGATACTGAAGTTCGCGGTGACGTTCTGAATGTCATCGTTTTCCTCCAGCACTTCCAGCAGTTTGATGACCTTGCGCCCCCCCTTGACGTCCAGTTCCACCGTATTCTGTGCGACTTGAGTGATTTCAGCGTTTTGCGTTTCGATGGATGCCGCTGCCAGAGCGTCGGCAATGGTCTGAAAAAAATCCGGCGAGCCACACACCTGAAAGCCTCCGTCCATGGACTCAACATCGTCGGCGCCGGCTTCCAGAACGACTTCGAACAGCGTGTCCTCGTCAGTGTCCGATGCGTTCACCGTAAACAGAGATCTGCGATCGAACATCCACGCCACGCAGCCCGTCGCCCCCAGGTTGCCACCGTGGACCTCGAAGATCTTGCGTACTTCGCTGGCCGTACGGTTCCGGTTCTCCGTGAGGATTTCGCACAAAATGGCGACGCCGTCCGGACCGTATCCTTCGTACAGAAGTTCTTCGTACTTGGCCCCGGACGATTCGCCACAACCCTTCTTGACCGCACGCTCGATATTATCCATCGGCATGCTGTTTTTACGCGCCTTGTCGATCGCATAGCGCAGCGTAAGGTTCGCGGCTGGATCACCGCCGCCATGTTGGGCCGCAACAATGATGGCTCGGCTGAGCTTTGCGAAGAGCTTGCCACGGACTTTGTCGATGCGTGCTTTTTTGCGGGCGATGTTCGCCCAATGAGAATGACCTGCCATACTGTAGGGTTGTTAAACTTCGGGTCCCGGAGACTTGCAGTGTGCCCTGTTCCGGACGTCGTCCCGTGAACAGTTGGAATGTGTAAATTCTGTTTGGTTTTCGAATTGACGATCTGTGATTTCAAATTTCAGGAACAACGCCTGGTGCATAATCCCTTCGAGTAAACACCTGTTGTGATGAACCGAGGTTCAGCGACTGGCAGGAGTGAGGTCCTGCTTGCGGGCATCATCCTGACCTGGCTGAACCGGTTGTTCCTTCGATTCTTCGGTCGACGCAGGTTTGCTTCCGAGTTTGTCCTTGAGACGCTTCAGGATGGTTTCATCGGGAATCGCGGATTCGTTCTCTACGTTCTGCGCCTCTGTCCACGACTTCCGGGCGTCTTCATCTTTGCCGAGAGCTTTCTCCACATCCCCAAGATGTTCAATGATTGTGGAGTCACGGTAGTCAGGGTCGGCGTTGGCCTTTTTCAGGGCTTCAAGCGCCTCTTCATTTTTTCCGAGGCGATACAGAACCCAGCCCAGGCTATCGAGGTATGCCGGATTCTCCGGTTCCGCTTCGACAGCAATCCGCACCATCTTTTCCGCTTTCTCAAGATTCTTGTTTTGCTCAGCGTAGAGGTAACCCAGGTCGTTGTTGACGCCAGGGTCATTGGGCGTCTGTGCGTAGACTTCTTCAAGAATTCGCTCACCATTGGCCATGTCACCGCTTTGTGCGTAGGCATTCGACAACGCCATACGACCTCGACGGGTAAATTCGCGAGCGATTTCCGGGATCGCGAGCAACTCTTCGTACAGACGGATTGCTTTGCTCCACTTCCCCTGTTGCGTATACAGTGCTCCAAGCAACAGACGAGTTCGTGCTTCGATTTTCGGGTCGGATTCGGCAAGCGTAATTGCCGACTTGAGCGTTCGTTCCGACGCGTCAAAATCGTCAGCCTGAAGTTGAACCCAGCCCAACTGGAACGTAAGTTCAGCATGCTGCGGTACAAGCTTCAGGGCAGTCTCAACGGCGACTATCGCGGCCTCGTAGTTCTCGTTGAACGTTTCAGCATAGGACAGGCGGTACAGAGCCGTCACTCGGTCGCCGGGCGGCAGCGTTCGCATGGCAAGCAACCGCCGGAATGTTATCGCGGCCTCGACGAACTTATCCTGAGAATACTGGCTGAGTCCCAGACGGTTTAACGCATCGGCCCCAACCACGTTGTCGGGGCCATTATCCAGCGTTGCCTGCAGCAGCGTTTCTTCCTGCTCCAGCAATTCCAATCGTTCGGCGATCAGGCTGTAGAAGTAAGTCGCCCTGGGGTCCTGTTCACGGTTTTCATCGTCCAGGGACGCCACACTGACGGCAACCACTTCTTTTGCAAAGTCACTATGGTTGGCGACCTGCGCTACCAGAGGAAGCAATTCCTGAACCTGTATTCTGGCCTTCAGAGCCTTGTTGATACTGGTCAGCAACCCTACAGCGTCGCGATTGAGAATATCGACCTGCACCAGCCCCAGATACGCGTCGGCATCTGCCGAATTCGCGATGACACTTTCAAACACTTGTGTGGCGGCCGCACTGTCGCCCTTTTCGATCAGCAACTGTCCCAGAAACAAGTTAACGGAGTTTGCCTCGTTCGTGTTTTCCGCCAGCTCGGCCAGTCGGCCAGGAATCTCATCTGCACGAGACGTTGCGTTGAAAAGATCCGAAACAAGACGCAGGGACTCGGTCCGTCGGCGATTCGTTTCGAAATACCGGTTCAGATTTTTTTCGGACGGCTTCAGGTCATCTTTACGATACTGAGCCAGGGCAAGCCAATAGTGATGGTCCCCCGGCCTATCGTTTTTGACGCGGGCCAGCGCCTGAAAGGCGGTAATCGCATCATCGTTTCTGCCGACATCCAGCATAACTTTCCCGATGGTTTCGTACCCTGTCGCCTGGTCATTCATCAATGCCTGGTGTTCGCGGAAATCGAGACCGAAGTCTTCCGGCCGCTCCAGAGCGGTCAGCAGAATACGATAGCTTTTGGCGGCCTTCGCCAAATCACGAACGGCGACGTAGAGTGCTCCACGCAACCTTTGGATGTTGATGTAATCCCTGGAATCATGTTTGAGCTTTGGCGACGCTGCCGCTTCCTCAATCAACCTGATCGCTTCGGGAGCATTACGTTGGCGAAGACTGTCTTCGGCCATCTGACGACGCATGTCGTAATCATCCGGATCGAGTTCAATGGCCTTCTTTGCCATCTCGATCGCCTGCGACCTTTTGCCGAGACGCATCAGCAGAATCGCCAGCGCCCGAACCGGTTCGGGCGCGGACGGATCAGCTGCGGCAGATTGCTCATAGGCTTTCAATGCCGCCGGAAAGTTGCCCGCCTTCTGCGCAGCGACCGCTTCCATGTAGGCGGCCATGGATTCCGTCTTCTTGCCGTCTGGCGACTTCAGCGGGTCTTTGAGTTCTTCACTGACGTCGTCGCCGGGCTGTCGAAGACCGGGCAGCACATCCTTTGACGGCTGCTGTACCGCCGGATTAGGCGTGGCCCCGGGTGGCTGTGGAGCGGCACGAACACTCGTTGAAAAATGACAGGTTGCCGCAAAAATGAGGGCCGGAAAGGCGAGGTTTCGAAGACGAGTCATGGACATCCTGAAGCCCGTTATTGGGGAGAACAACCGATGGTATCAAGCGCTGCGGATGCAGCCGCCACCACCTCGCATTATCGCGAAAAGACTGCCCCCTGAGAAGATGAGACTCGTGAATTCGACGTTCCGATGCGTCCGGCGACACCGGCCATGTCATTTCTTTTTCTTTGTGGCTTTCTTCTTTGTCGTCTTCTTCGGTGCTTTTTTCGCTGTCGGTTTCTTTTTGGGAGCACTTTTCTTCGCGGTGGCCGGTTTGGCTGCCTTTT